>JANMWU010000333.1:0-3267 GCA_031380785.1 Gemmatimonadaceae bacterium | reverse complement strand
GCCGGTTCGTCGGTCGAATTCAACGAAGTCCTGCTCGGTTCCGATGGCTCCGCGGTCAGGACGGGCGTTCCCACGCTCGCCGGTGCCAAGGTCTCTGGCGAGATCGTCAAGCACGGCAAGGGCGAGAAGATCATCGTCTTCAAGTTCCGCCGCCGCAAGAATTACGCAAAGAAGCAGGGCCATCGTCAGCCCTTCACTGAAGTCCGTATCACCGACATTTTGCTGGGCTGAGACTCAAATGGCACACAAGAAAGGCGTAGGCTCATCCCGCAACGGACGCGACTCCAATCCGCAGTACCGCGGTGTGAAGAAGTACGGCGGCGAGTTCGTACGTGCCGGCGGCATCATCATCCGTCAGTGCGGCACCAAGGTGCACCCAGGCAAGAACGTTGGCCTCGGTCGCGACTACACAATCTTCTCGCTGATCGATGGCGTGGTCGAGTTTTCGCCGAAGGACAAGCGTCGCACCAAGGTCAGTGTGTCGCCGCTTGCCGCCGTCGCGATCGCCGCCGACTGAAAGAGCGCAGCCGCATCGAACGCCTCCGCACTGCGGGGGCGTTTTGCATTTCCGGGTGACGCCGTCAACATCAGTGAAGATTGCCGCGAACACTGGCGCCAGCGTGCCCTGCTGCACACAATCACCAGTCACGCGAGCACCAGTGTAGAGTAGCCGAAGAATTGTGGCGACCAGCATGCCCGACCGCCACGCAACAGCATCTGAGCTACACTCGCTTTCCTCCATACCCGGACGCACCTGCATGGAACGACGCGATTTTCTGGCCGCTGGTGTCGCGCTTTCCGCGTCTGTGCCGTTGCGACACGTCGCGCCCTGGCTGCGACAGCCATTACCCACCACGCCAGCCTCGGATGCGCTCGATGATCTGACGATTGCGAATGCGCATGCGGAGATCGCCGCCGGGCGCCTCACATCGCGGGCGCTCACGGAGCACTACCTGACGCGCATCCGGACGCTGGATGCGAATGGACCACGTGTGAACAGCGTGATCGAGATCAATCCCGACGCGCTCGCGCTTGCCGAAGCCGCCGATGCCGAGCGCGCATCGGGCAAGGTTTTCGGTCCGTTGCACGGCATGCCGATTCTGCTCAAGGACAACATCGATACCGGCGACCGGATGAGCACCAGTGCGGGTTCGCTGGTGCTGGCCGAAAATCGCGCGCACAAGGATGCCGGTGTGGCTGCGCGGCTCCGCACGTCAGGCGCCGTGATTCTGGGAAAGACGAACCTGAGCGAGTGGGCGAACTTCCGTTCGACGCACTCGAGCAGCGGCTGGAGCGGTCGCGGTGGCCAGACGAAAAATCCGCACGTTCTCGATCGCTCACCGTGCGGCTCCAGTTCGGGAAGCGGCGCCGCCGTCGCGGCAGACTTCTGTATCGCGGCGGTCGGCACCGAAACTGATGGATCGGTCATCTGTCCGTCGTCGCTGAACGGCATCGTTGGTCTGAAACCGACGGTCGGACTCGTGAGTCGCACCGGGATCATTCCGATTTCCGCCAGTCAGGACACTGCGGGCCCGATGGCGCGCACGGTGCGTGATGCGGCGTTGTTGCTGAACGGAATGATTGGCCGTGATCCGAGCGACAGTGCGATGCGCACGGCACCTGCAGCGTTGCCGACTGACTACACGCGCACGCTCGATGTCGATGGCCTGAAAGGCATGCGCATCGGTATTGCGCGCAACTACTTCGGATTCGATGCGCGGGTTGACGCAGTGATGGAGGACGCCATCCGCGTCATGCGCGATCGCGGAGCGGTAATTGTCGATGGCGCCAGCGTTCCGAATGCCGACAAGTACGGCGCCGAGGAGAATGACGTGCTGCAGTATGAATTCAAGGCCGGGCTGAACGCGTATCTGTCAGCCTTGCCGGCTTCGATCCCGGTGCACTCACTTGCCGAGCTCATTTTGTGGAACGAAAAGAATCGCGAACGTGAGTTGCAGTGGTTCGGGCAGGAGATTTTCACCGCGTCGCAGAAACGTGGCCCGCTGAGCAGTCCAGCTTACCGCGCTGCGCGTGAGACCTGTGTGCGATTGTCGCGTCGCGAGGGTATCGACTTTGTGCTGCATCGTACGCGCTGCGATCTGCTGATCGGGCCGACCGGTGGGCCCGCGTGGACGATCGATCTCGTTACCGGCGATCATTTCGCTGCTGGCGTGTCGTCAGCACCTGCAGTGGCGGGGTATCCACATCTCACCGTGCCCGCCGGACGCGTGGCCGGCCTTCCGATAGGTCTTTCGTTCTTTGGCACAGCGTGGAGCGAGCCGCAGCTCTTCCGAGCCGCGTTCGCCTTCGAACAGGCCACCACCCATCGGGCGCGGCCACAGTTCCTGCCGACCGTCGCTTCCACGCCTCGTTGACGACGCGGTTTCGAGTCCGCCCGAATGCTCTGGCCTTCCGAATGCCGCGCCAGCTGAGCACGCGGCGTAGCCGTCTGCTGTGCACACTGGGCGCTCTCGCAATCAGCGCCGCAACCGCGCACGCGCAGCGACCTGTGACGCGCGACTCAACGCGCGCCGACTCGTCCACGCGCATCCAGCCGCTGCCAACTGTGAACGTGCGCGTGCTGTCGGATCAGCGTGCACTCGAGAAAGTGCCGTGGGCCGTTGGCGTGGTTGGCGTGCGGGAGCTGCGACGAGCGCAGCCGACAATAACGCTGGACGAAGCACTCGGCTCGGTGCCGGGCGTCTTCGTCGCAAGCCGCTACAATTTCGCGACTGACTCCCGGATCGCAGTGCGCGGTGCGGGGGCGCGCGCCAACTTCGGTCTGCGCGGCGTGAAAGTGTTTCTGGACGGCGTCCCGCAAACCTTGCCCGACGGCCAATCGCAACTGACGAACGTCGAGCTGGGCAATCTCGATCGCATCGAAGTGCTCCGCGGCAGCACCGCATCGCTGTACGGCAACGGCTCGGCCGGTGTGCTGGCGTTCACAAACGATCTCCGCGCGCCGACGCCGATTGCGCAAAGCGTGCGTCTGCTCGCCGGGTCCTACGGCGAGCGCAAGGTTCAGCTGCGCACTGTCGGTCGCGAGGGCAACGCCATTGCCGCTCTGTCTCTCTCGCGCACGACATACGACGGCTTTCGTCAGTACAGTTCCGCCGAATCGCGGCAGCTGAATGCGGCGCTCGACTATTCGCTGGGAGCCGACAGCCGCCTCGAAATCCGCGCGCAGGCGGCCGAGGTGCCGCGGGCGGTGAACCCGGGCGCGTTGACATTCACTGAGTATGCAATCAACCGCGACTCGGCCAGCGC
>JANMWU010000318.1:0-2473 GCA_031380785.1 Gemmatimonadaceae bacterium | reverse complement strand
ATCACGCGCGCGGCGCCACAGGCAATGCCGCCGCCACTTCCCGCGCCAACCGTGGCGCAATCGACGTGGCCAGCGAGTCGGCGCGCAGAATCTCGGCGCGAATGTGCTCCTGCGAACGGTCCTTGAGCGTGCGCAGTGGCACGACGATTCGCACCAGCGCTTCTTCGGTGCGGCCGAACACCGCGGCATCGCGCATCAGATTGTACTTGACCGTGTATTCATTGCTTTCGATGCGGCCGCGACCCTGATACCAGTAGTACACCGCCGCGTACGTGCCCTGATTGGCGAGCACATACTTGTTCATGTCTCTCGAACCAATGCCTGGCGCGGATGCGATCGGCAACGTGGCGCTCTCCACCGGTTCCCATCCGGCTCCCGGCAGACAGTTGCGGGGCGAGTGAATGGATTTGCCCTGCGTCTGATACGTGTAATAGCCGACGTACAGACTGAACACCTGTACCGAGTCCTTCACGTACACGCGGTTCACGTATTCGTCCATGCCGGCAACACGCCGTGAATTCGTGTCGACCTCTATCAGCGAGTGCGTGAAGCCAGGCATATCGCTGAGAATTCCGATGATCGGTTTCAGCGGACGCGGTCGTTCCTGATCGTGCGTCAGCCCGAGCAGACCAACGCCGGCGCAAAGAATCAGGGCCGGGACGTAGCTCGACACATTAGCCATTGGAGCCGTCCGTCGACACAGGGCGGCGCGCAATTTTGCCTTCGACATACAGCAGCACCGACGCAACTGCACCGAGCGATGCGAAAGCGATCACAAACATCAGCCATCCTTCAGTCGTGTGCATGAATCCCGACCCCGCCTCGGGACTCACGAAGTAGACCAGAAACGCGGTCAGGAAAATGCGGAAGCCGTTGATCAGGATCGCCATCGGTACCGCCAGCACCAGCAGCGTCAGGCGGGACCATGGCTTGACCAACAGCATCGCGCCGAGCAGTACCCCGAGATTCACCAGCGCAGTCAACGAGCGCAGTCCGCTGCACGCTTCGGCCACGAACAGGTCGTGCCCCGGAATTCTTATCACGTTGCCATTCAGCAGCACCGGAATGTGGCGCCACGCTATCAGCGATGCACCGATGCGCGACGCGATCAGCTGCAGCGGCGCCGTGAGTTTCGCGATCACCAGTTCCGGCAGCGGTATCGCCAGGCCAAGCAGCACGAAAGGCAGCCACCAGGCCAGCAACTGACGCACGCCGAAAAACCAGAGAATCAGACCGGCGGCCGCCATCAGCATCGACACGCGCATCGTGAAGAGTTCAGCCGCAAGATCGGAGACGTACCGTAGACCGATCGATGCCAGCAGCAGCGTCACACCGAGTGCGACGGCCGGCTTGCGCACCTCTTTCACGCCGGTCTGGAACGCAAACCAGAACGCGAGCGGCGCCAGAAGCAGTCCGGTACCTGAGTCGGGATTGTCGAAATTTGTCCAGTCGCGTACCAGCAAATACGCCGGCTTCGCATACAGGCCAGCGAACAGCAGCAATGCCGCGCCGAGCGGCAACCAGAGCGATTTGTCAATCGCGAAGGTACGGCGTGCGCTCACGCCGAGTGCGGCTTCGGTCACGAAAAGGCCTCGCGGGGTAGATGAATCACGACAGCACGACGACGGGCGCCGCGAGTTCAGCGAATGGTAAGAATCGCAGAGTGTGGTCGCCGCTGATACCCCCAGCGCCAAGGACGTGCCGCGATCAGCAGAAACGGCACGCGTCGGAAACCAGGGCAGTAGCGCAGCCGTAAGTGACGATACGACTTGCGATTAGGCAACATGCACGGACCGCAGATCGACGGCAATAAATCGGCACCGTACGTTTTCCGCCTCATATTGACGCCGCAGAGCCGCGCGCAGGCAATTCGCCCTAGATTCCGGTCATGGAAACAGTCATCGCTGTGCTCTCAATCATTGTCTACTACAGCCGCCCCGCGCTCTTTGCTGCGGCGTGCATCGTAGCGGCCGCCTGCGCGCTCAGCTGGGCAACGCGCACGCGCCGGATCAGCCCCTTTACTCCGCTCGGCCGATTCTCCCGTGAAAAGATCGACCCGTTCCTGCGACCGGTTGAAGCACCCGTCCTGAACGCCGGCGGCTCCCCCACCTCCATCCCCTGGTGGGGCCTGGCCGCATTCATCGTCCTCGGCATTCTCGTCCAGTCGCTGCTCGGCTACATCGTCGGAATTCTTGCGTCGACGGCGATGGGGCTCACGTCAGGACCGCGCGGTGCGTTTCGCGCGCTGGCCCAGCTGACCTTCGCAGTGCTGCAGATCGCGCTGATGATCCGCGTGCTCTCGTCGTGGTTTGGTGGTCTGGCGCGGGCGCGCTGGCTCCGGTGGACCTACACCCTGACCGAACCGCTGCTCGCGCCGCTTCGCCAGGTGATCCCGTCGCTCGGTCCCTTCGATATCACGCCGCTGATTCTGTACTACCTGCTGCAGTACGTCGGCGGATTCATCGTCAGTTCG
>JANMWU010000290.1:0-9446 GCA_031380785.1 Gemmatimonadaceae bacterium | reverse complement strand
AGTTCGCGATCCTCTGGGCGGTTTTCCGGCAGGTCGGTGTCGAGCAGCAGCAGCGGCACGCGGCCAACCATCAGTCGCCAGGCCCGCACCAGCACTTCATGTCCCGCCACTTCAACCGAGACAGTGAGGTCGGTGCCGTCGGCGTTGAGAATCGGCGTGATCGGCGTGGATGCCAGATCGAACGTGTCGTCCATGTTCTCCTGCCAGCCATCGACATTGATGCGCTGGTCGAAGTAGCCGTTGCGATAGAGCAGACCGATGCCGACCAGCGGCAAACCCAGATCGGACGCTGTTTTGCAATGGTCACCGGCGAGCACGCCGAGTCCTCCGGAATAAATCGGCACCGACGAGTGCAGTCCGAACTCAGCGCAGAAATACGCGATCTTCGAGTTCTTCAGCTCGGGATATGAGCGTGCGAACCAGGTGGAGTCGGATTGCGCCTCGGTGCGCACCCAGCCCATCGCTTCGTCGTACTGTGCGCGAAACGCCGGTGTGTCGGCGCAGGCCTGCAGTCGCTCAGGCGAAACGCGCTTGAGGAAGGTCACCGGATTGTGGCGCACTGCCAGCCACAGACGGTCATCGATGGCGGCGAACAGTGCGCGCGCTTCTCGGTTCCAGCTCCACGAGAGATTGCTCGCGAGCTCTTGCAGGCCGGCGATCCGGCTCGGGATTTGAATGGTCACGTAACCTAAACTAGATCGATCTGGTTGAGTCGGGCAGTCGGAGGTTGTGCATCAGGCAGTCGGAGACAATGACGCACAGCAGCCGAATACGTCCCGGGCGCGCCGTGCCTACTGGAATTACGAACCGTGGCTGCGCACCTTGCGCGAGCCTGGTCGGCAATTCTCGCTGAGAGTGTCGGCGGCTCGCACAGTCCGCAGCTTTGGTCCGTCAGAATTCTTCTGCGACATGCCCCGCGGATCTTCCCGGGGCCCGCGCGGGCCCGCACCGGAACGATTTCATGCCCCCACGGACACCAAAGCCTGCGGCACTAAAAAAGGCCGCGGCGAAAAAAATTGAGGCGCCCAAGGCAGCGCCCGCTGTGCGCGCAATCAAAGGTCAGGCGGTGCGAGGCCCCGACGGCCGATTTCTGAAAAGGAAGCCTTCTCAGCCATTGAACTCGCACGACAACAGGCCGGTGTCGATTGTTCATTTGACGGCAGAGCTCGCTCCTATCGCGCGCACCGGCGGCCTTGGCGAGGTCGTCAGCAGCCTTGCGGCATATCAGGCGGCTGCCGGACTCAACGTTGCGATCCTGATGCCGCTCTACCGGCAGATCAGGGAGCAGATCCCTGATCTCGAGCCGGTGGGTGGACCGTTCGTCGTGAGCGTCGCCTTCCGCGCGTACGGCGCGCAGTTGTACCGGCTGCCGCAGGCGGCTGCAATAGAAATCATCGCCATGCGCGGCAGCGCGCCGCCGCCGGCGGTCTACTTCATCGACAATCGCGATCTGTTCGATCGCACCGGCATCTACGGCGATGAGTATGGCAGCTACGGCGATACCGCCCGCCGATATGCGTTCCTCGGTGCCGCAGCGATGCAGGTGCTGCCAAAGATTGCGCCCGCGCCGGCAATTCTTCACGCGCACGACTGGCACACCTGTCTCGCGCTGGCCTATCTGCGAAGCTGGTACGTCAACAGCGACTACCATCGCGAAGTGTCCACCGTGCTGACGGTGCACAATGCCGGCTTTCAGGGGCATTATGCGCCAGAGACGATGGGCGACGTGGGACTCGATCAGTCGCTGTACAATATGGGCCAGTTCGAGTGGTACGGTCGCATGAATCAGCTCAAGGGCGGGGTGTCATTCGCCGACGCGGTCACGACGGTGAGCATGACGCACGCCGACGAACTTCGCACGGCTGAAGGTGGGTTTGGCCTGCATGAGAACTTTCAGCAGAAGGGCGACCGCTTCGTCGGTATTCTGAACGGCATCGATCAGACGCGGTGGGATCCGGCGACAGATACGGATATTGAGGCGACGTTTTCTCGCGAGGATATCGGCAACAAGGCGCTCTGCCGTCAGGCGCTGCAGCGAGAACTGGGGCTGGCGGAGCGACCTGACGTCCCGATCTTCGTGATGGCGGCGCGACTCGTCCAGCAGAAAGGACTGGACCTGATCCTCGAGAATCCATGGATTTTCAACGCCGATGCGCAGTGGGTATTTCTCGGTGGCGGTGACCCGCGGTTCGTCGAAGGGTTACGGGCGATCGCCACACAGGCCCCTGATCGCGTGCATGTGGACACGAATTTCACCGATGAGAAGGAGCACCGCATGATGGCCGGCGGCGACATCCTGCTCATGCCCTGTCGGTACGAGCCGTGTGGCCTCACGCAGATGCGCGCACAGCGCTACGGTACAGTGCCGCTGGTCCGCCGGGTCGGTGGCCTCGCCGACACCGTGCATGACGGGGTGACGGGTTTTGTGTTCACTGAGTTCTCCGCCTCGGCGTTCGCGGAGGCGATTGCCCGCGCGATCGTTGCGTATAGAGACCGGGACCAGTGGTTCCGGATGATGCGCGATGCGATGGCGCGGGATTTCGGCTGGGAACGCTCGGAAGAGCGCTATCGCGATCTGTATCGTTCCGTCCTCTCCCCGCGCTGAACCACCATGGACTTCGTTCTCCAGCTGCACTCACACCTGCCGTGGGTGCTCAATCACGGTGACTGGCCACACGGCAGCGACTGGCTCTCTGAAGCCACCGTCGAGACGTATCTGCCACTCATCGAGAAGATGCGGTGGCTCCAGATGGACAACGTCTGGGCGCCGATCACACTCGGCATTACGCCGGTGCTCGCCAATCAGCTCGCGCATCCGACCTTTCCGGCAATCTTCGAGAAGTGGTGCGCGAACAAGCTGCTGAACTACGAGGAAGAGGCAAAACAGTTCATGGCGCGCGACGACGACGGACTGGCGCATGTCTGCCGATTCCACGCCGGTGTGATGACGAAGTATCTGGAACTGTTCCGATCAATCGACGGCAACATCCTCGGCGAGTTCAAGAAGTTTTCTGACGAAGGGCGCATTGAAATAACCGGATCCGCCGCAACACACGGCTTTCTGCCGCTGCTCGGTCGCGACGAAAGCATCAAGTTCCAGCTGCAGCTTGGCCGACGTGAGCATGAACGACTGTTCGGTCGTACTCCGGTTGGCTGCTGGTTGCCGGAGTGCGCGTATCGTCCCGGCGGATGGTGGGAGCCATTGCCGCGGGCGGAGAATCGCGGCGTCAGACACGGCATCGAACATGAAGTGCGCGCGGCTGGCTTTCAGTTTGTGACGCTCGACTCGCCGTTGGTGACTGGCCGTCACAAGGAACGCACGGCGTATCGCGCGTATCGCATCAAGCAGGAAAACGGCGAAGCCTATGTGCATGCACTGGCGCGCGATCAGCGCACGGCGGCGCAGATTTGGAGCGCAGATGGTGGGTATCCGGGCGACGGTGCGTATCTCGAATTCCACAAAACGCATCAGGAAGGCGGTCTCAAGCTGTGGCGCATCACCGGCCGCACGGTGGATCTGGGGCACAAGCATCCATACTGGCCGGAAGTGGCGCAGAACAAGGTCGAGGAACACGCACGCCACTTTGCCACGTTGCTTAACACGATCGCGCAGGAACAGCACCAGTTCGGCACCACTCTTATCATGGCGCCGTTCGACACCGAACTGTTTGGCCACTGGTGGTACGAAGGCCCCGAGTTTCTGAACAAGCTGTATCGTGAGCTGCAGCATTCGAGCGTGCTGCGCCCAGCCATGGCGTCGCAGCATCTGCGGGACAATCCGCACACGATGGCGATTCCGGTGGAGCCGGGATCGTGGGGCGCGCACGCGGACTGGTCCACCTGGGTTGGCCCGAAGGTGGCGTATATGTGGCGCCGCCTCTGGCCACTCGAGAATGCGTTCTGGGAAATCGCCGGACGCGCCCTTGGCGATCCGATGGCGCACAGCTCACTCGAGCAGGCGGCGCGCACGCTGCTGCTGGCGCAATCCAGCGACTGGCCGTTCATCGTGACGATGGGCGAAGCGACCGACTATGGCGATCATCGCTTCCATTCGCACTGCTCGGATCTCGAACAGCTGATGGCCAAGATGCGCGCCGGCTGGGATGGTGCGGGCTTTGACGATGCGCACGCCTTCGCCGCGGATCTGAAAACGCGTGACGACTGCTTCCCCGAGATCTTCCCGGCGCTGAAGGCGGCGCTGTCGTGATCCCTGTGATCTTCGTCGCACCGCGTCTGTCGGAGAACGCATCAAGGATGGTGGAGGCGATCGGAGCACTGCCCGGCGTGCAGCTGGGCGTGATCAGTCAGGACTGGGTCGAACACGCGGATGCGCGCACGCGTGATGTGATTGTGCAGCACTGGCGCATCGACGATGTGCTGGACGTGGCGCAGCTGCGTCACGCGGTCGAGCAGGTGGCGTCGCGGATTGGCGGTGTCGAGCGGCTTTTCGGTGCGTACGAGCAATTGCAGGTGCCACTGGCCGAGGTGCGCGCGGCGATGGGCATTGTCGGCCTGCCGGTGCAGGCCGCGCTCAACTTTCGTGATAAGTCGCGGATGAAGGATGTTCTGCGCGCGCATGGGCTTCCGTGCGCGCGGCACGCCTTGGTTGAAAAGTTCGTGGACGCAATCGCCTTTGCCGAACGGGTTGGATTTCCGTTGGTGATCAAACCGCAGGCCGGCGCCGGCGCGCTGTCCACGTATCGCGTGGACGATGCGCAGTCGTTGAGTGAAGCGCTGGATCTGACGCGTCCGTCGTCGGCGTCACCGGTGATGCTCGAGGAATTCATCACCGGCTCGGAGCATTCGTTCGAAACGGTATCGATCGATGGCGTGGCAGTGTGGCACTCGCTGACGCACTACCATCCCACGCCGCTCGAAGTGCTGCGGAATCCATGGATTCAGTGGGTGGTGATTCTGCCGCGCGAAGTGGATCATCCGATGTACGACGATATCAAGGCGGCGGGAACAAAAGCGCTGGCGGCGCTCGGACAGACGACTGGGTTGTCGCATATGGAGTGGTTCCGGCGCAACGATGGCAGCCTCGCGATTTCGGAAGTGGCGGCGCGGCCGCCGGGTGCGCAGATCACCACGCTGATCAGTCGCGCCAATGACGTCGACTTTGTGTCGGCGTGGGCATCGGTGATGGTGTACGGCGAATTCACCGCGCCGGAACGTCGCTTTGCGGTTGCCGCGGCATTTCTGCGCGGCCAGGGCGACGGTGTGGTGCGGCATGTCAGCGGGATCGACCGCGTGCACGAAGAGCTGGGCGCACTCGTGTGCGACATGAAATTGCCAGCCATCGGTCAGCCGCCCGCGGCGACATACGAAGGCGACGGATTCATCATCCTGCGCCACCCCGAAACCGCAGTGGTCGAGCGCGCGGTGCGGCGGGTGGTGGAACTGGTGCATGTTGAGCTGGGATGAGGGTGGCGGCGCGGTTCACTGGTGAACGTTTTTGCGAGGTGATCTGAATGAACGTCTTGATGATCGCGCCGGGATATCCCGACGAGATGCCGCTGTTCTGTCGCGGGCTCTCGACCTTCGGCGCCAGTGTGTTCGGCATCAGTGACGTCCCGGTGGGCAATCTCCCCGCGGTGACGCGCCAGCATCTGTCAGGCTACCTGCAGACGTCAATGCTGAATCAGGAAGACGCCGTGGTGCGCGAAGTGACCGCGCACTGGGGTGGCATGACCTTCGATCGCGTGATCTGTCTCTGGGAGCCTGGCGTCGTGCTGGCAGCGAAGCTGCGCGCGGCACTCGGCGTTTCAGGACTCAGCGTTGATGACGCGATCGCGTTCCGCAACAAGGACATCATGAAGGCGCGCGTTGCAGCTGCAGGCATCCGTACGCCGAAGCATCGCGGCGCCAGGACGGCCGCCGAGGTGCGCACCGCAGCTGAGGAGATCGGCTATCCGCTGATTGTCAAACCGATCGACGGCGCAGGCTCGATGGACACCTTCCGCGTGGACGATGTACACGAGCTCGAGGCGGCGATCAAAAAGATACCGCACATCGACCATGTGAACATCGAAGAGTTCATTGAAGCCGAAGAGTTCACCTTCGACACGGTGTGTGTCGGCGGGAAAATGCAGTTCTTCAATATCGGCTACTATCGTCCGCGTCCGCTCGCGGCCCGCAGCAACGAGTGGATCAGCCCGCAGACGCTGTGCCTCCGCGATGTGGACAGTGCGTGGGTGGCCGGCGGCGTGAAAATGGGCGCCGATGTGCTCACGGCGATGAACCCGGGCAACGCGTTCACTCACATGGAGTGGTACCGCAAGTCGGATGGCGAAGTCGTGTTCGGCGAGATCGCCGCGCGACCGCCTGGCGCGCGCACGGTTGATCTGATGAACTACGTCTCGGACATCGATCTCTACATGGGATACGCCGAAGCGGAGCTCAAGGGAACGTTCTCGCAGGAGGTGAAGCGCAAGTACAATGCGATCAACATCTTCAAGCGGGCGCAGGGCCACGGCACGATCCGCCGGATCAGCGGGCTCGAAAACCTGGTGCAGCGATTTGGAGAGCACATTGTGCACGTCGACCTGCTGCCGGTTGGTGCACCGCGCCGCGACTGGATTCTGACGCTGATCTCGGATGGCTATCTGACCATCCGTCATCCGGATTTCGAGCAGGCGTGCATGATCGCCGACGCGGTCGGCACTGATCTTCAACTTCACGCGTCGTAACTCATGTCATTGCGTCTGCGCCGCTCCCTGCGGCGGTTGTTCCGAACGTCAACTCAACCGGGCTCGCATCATCTCGTGACAGACATCCCCGGCCCGACACCGGATGATGCGCGCAGCGTGGTGGTGCACCTCCCTGGCAACTATGCCGAGGAAGTACGCCGGTACCCGGTGATCTACATGCAGGATGGTCAGAACCTGTTCGACGACGGCACATCGTACGCCGGCTCGTGGGGGCTGTCAGCCGAACTGGTGTCGGCGTCGCGGCTTGGTGCTGACGCGATCATTGTCGGCATCTATCACGCGTCACAGCACCGCATCAACGAATACAGCCCCTTCGTGGATGACCGCGTCGGCGGCGGTGAGGCACTGGCGTACGTGACGTGGCTGTGCGATGTGCTTCGGCCGATCATCAACGAGCGATATCGCACCCTTCCGGCGCGCGAGCAGACCGGTGTGGCGGGATCGTCAATGGGCGGACTTTTTTCCTTGTTCGCACTGTTCGAGCGGGGCGACGTTTTCGGTTTCGCCGCGGTCATGAGCCCGTCGCTCTGGTTTGCGCGTGGCGCCATCTTCGACTGGGTCCGTTCGAAGCCCTTCGTGGATGCGCGCATCTATCTCGACGTCGGCGCCCGCGAGGGTGATCGCACACTCGCCAATGCGCGCCGGATGCGCACAGTGCTCGAGCAGAAAGGCTATGCGCGCGGTGAGCGCCTGCGCTGGGTGGAGGATGCCATCGGCGTGCATCACGAAAGCGCGTGGGGACGCAGGTTTCGTAAAGCGCTGCCCGCCTTGTTATCGGTGACACGGTCCGAGCGGAGAAACTGATGCAGCACGAGTACAAGGCGTGGCGCAGCCCGGCGCTGGATGGCAGGGAGATGGGACTGCACGTCTGGGGACACGCCGGCGCTAAGATGCTGGTGTTCCCTACGTCACTCGGCAGTCACCGCGAATGGACCGATCGTCGCATGCATCTGGTGTTGCGCGATCAGATCGACAACGGCTGGCTGCAGATCGTGTCGGTCGATCATGTGCATCATGAGAGCTGGTACGACAAGTCACGGCACCCCGGTGCCCGTGCCTGGCGACACCTGCAGTATCATCAGTACATCCGCGACGAGGTGATGCCATACATGCATCACATCAATCGCAACCCGTACATGATCCTGGCCGGCGCCAGTTTCGGTGCCTACCACGCAATGTCGTTCGGGCTGCGCTTTCCGCATCTGGTCAATCGTATCATCGGCCTGAGCGGTCTGTACGACATCAGCCGTCAGGCCGGCGGCCATATGGATGCGAATGTGTACGCGTCGAACCCGATGGAGTTCATGCAGCACGAGAGCGATCACAACCGTCTCGAGGCGATGCGCCGGATCGATATCGTCATGGCCATCGGGCGCGATGATCCGAGCTGTCACAATAACGAAGAGTTCTCGGCTCTGCTCTGGAGCAGGGGCGTTGGCAATGCGCTCCGCATCTGGGACGGATGGTCGCATGACTGGCCGTATTGGGAGAAGATGATCCGGATGTACGTGAGCGGCCACGACTAACCAGAGGTGCGCATGGCGAAGGCGAAAAACGTCGGACTGGTGGTGGGACGTGAATGGTCCTTTCCGCCGGCCTTCATCGAAGCGGTGAATGCGAAGGACGCCGGCGTGGTCGCGTCGCTGGCGAAATTCGGTGCCGAGCATATGGACGATGGCGTTGACTACGACGTCCTCGTCGATCGCATCTCGCACGAAGTACCGATGTATCGCACGGTGTTGAAGCACGCGGTGCTCCAGGGCACCACCGTGATCAACAACCCATTCATGTGGTCGGCCGACGATAAGTTTTTTGGTGCGTCGCTGATCACGAAACTTGGTGTCGTCAGCCCGAAAACCGCGGTGCTGCCGAACAAGGACTACATGCCGGGTATCGTCCCCGGCGAGTCGTTGCGCAATCTCAGGTATCCGCTGGACTGGGATGCGCTGCTCAAGTGGATCGGTTTGCCGTGCATCCTGAAGGACGCGCACGGTGGCGGATGGAAGGAGGTGTACGTCTGTGAAACGAAGGAAGATCTGATCCACCACTACGATCATTCCGGCATGTTGACGATGATCGTGCAGGAGTTCATCAAATGGGATGAATTCGTGCGCTGCATCTGTCTCGGTCAGGAAGAGATCCTGATCATGAAGTACGACCCGAAGGAACGGAAATATCGCACCGATCGCGATTTCCTGGGACCGGTGATGGGCCCGCGGGTCGAGAAGGATGCGCGCACGATCGTGAAGGCGCTCGGCTACGACATGAACTCGATCGAGTTTGCCATCAGGGACGGCGTGCCGTACGCGATCGACTTCATGAATCCGGCGCCGGACTTCGACATCAATTCGCTCACACAGGGCTACTTCAACTGGGCCGTTGAACACATGGCCGATCTCGTGATCCGACTGGCGAATGATCCGCGCAAGACGACCAGGGCGCTCGGCTGGGACGCGATGTTCACCGCGTCACGAGGCGGCTGACGATGAGCACTGCGGCCGCCGCCACAGCGTATCACGACCTGCTCAGTGACGATGAGCTGGCGCAGGAATCGTCGGCCGTGCTGACGTCGCAGCTGTCGGGACGCGGCCTGGTGTTTGGCGGTCGTCCGCTGGCGACGGTGCTCCGGCCGCGGTTGGTGACGCGCGTGCAATACGAACGAGTGGTCGATCTGACGAAACGACTGATGCCGGCCTTTGATCGCGTACTGCTCGCCGCGCTGATGGATGGCGGCGT
>JANMWU010000041.1:0-2174 GCA_031380785.1 Gemmatimonadaceae bacterium | reverse complement strand
GGCGTGATCTTGCCGACGAGGATGTCGCCCGGCTTCACATGCGCGCCGATGCGCACGATGCCGCGCTCGTCGAGATCGACGAGCGTTTCATCGGACACGTTCGGAATTTCACGCGTGATTTCTTCCTGACCGCGCTTGGTGTCGCGGACATGCAACTCGAGCTCCTGAATGTGGATGGACGAATACACGTCCTCCTTCACCAGCCGCTCGCTGAGCACGATCGCGTCTTCGAAGTTGTAGCCGAACCATGGCATGAACGCGACCGTCACGTTCGCACCCAGCGCCAGCTGGCCGAACTCAGTGGCCGCACCATCGGCGAGCGCCTGACCGGCCTTCACCTTCTGGCCCAGTCGGACGATCGGACGCTGGTTGATGCACGTATCCTGGTTCGTGCGCCAGTACTTCTTGACCTTATACCGATCGATCTGACCCAAGCGCGCCAGCGGCCGTGACAGATCGGTCGTGTGCTCGGCCGGGCCGGCATCCACGATGATTTCATCCGCCGTGACGCGGGTCACCACACCACCGCGACGTGCGATGATGCAGGCACCCGAGTCCTGCGCCACTTTCTCCTCGAGACCCGTGCCCACAACCGGCGTGCGCGGGTTCAGCAGCGGCACGGCCTGACGCTGCATGTTCGAACCCATCAACGCGCGGTTGGCGTCGTCGTGCTCGAGGAACGGAATCAGTGCCGCGGCGATGGAGACCAGCTGCTCCGGCGCCACGTCCATATAGTCGATGCGCTTGCCCGGAACCAGCGGCAAGTCACCTTCGCGACGGGCGAGCACGAATTCCTCGACGAACGTGCCGTCGGCATTCAGCTTCGCGTTCGCCTGCGCGATCGTCTTGTTCGCCTCGCGGGTTGCATCGAGCCACTCGATCTTGTCGGTGACGCGACCTTCGCGTACGACGAGATATGGCGTCTCGACGAAACCGAGATCGTTGACGCGCGCAAAGCACGCCAGCGACGTGATCAGACCGATGTTCGGACCTTCCGGCGTTTCGATCGGGCACATGCGGCCGTACTGCGAAAAGTGCACGTCGCGCACTTCGAAGCCGGCGCGTTCACGCGTCAGACCGCCCGGGCCAAGCGCCGACAGACGACGCTTGTGCGTCAGTTCCGCGAGCGGATTGGTCTGGTCCATGAACTGCGACAGCTGCGACGATCCGAAGAACGCCTGAATCACCGCGCTGACCGTGCGTGCGTTCACCAGATCGTCGAGGCTGATGCGCTCGGGATCAGTGTTGATGCTCATGCGCTCCTTCACCAGGCGCGCCATGCGGCTCAAACCAACCGAGAACTGGTTGGCGATCAGTTCACCGACACTGCGGATACGACGGTTGCCCAGATGATCGATGTCATCCGTGTCGCCGCGGCCCTCGTGCAGTTCGATCAAAGTGCGGACGATCTCAACGAAGTCTTCGGTCGTGAGCACAGTCGTCGCCGGATCCGTTTCCAGACCGAGGCGCTGATTGATCTTGTAGCGACCCACACGACCGAGGTCGTAGCGCTTCGGGTTGAAGAACAGGCGCATCAGCGCGTCCTTCGCCGTGGTTGCGTTCGGGGCATCGCCCGGACGCAACAGCGCATAGATCTGGTTCAGCGCCGTCATCTCGCCAGCGAGTGCCGGCGAACCGGCCTTCGCGATGTCCTTCGGCTCGAGACGGATCGGATCGGTGGGATCTTTCGCAATCGTGTTCTTGATCAGCGACGACTCCATGCGACCCGTAGCCGCGAACACCTTGGCGCGCACGATGCCAGCGGTGCGCAGCTTCTTGATCAGCACCGGCTTGAGCAGCTGATGCATCTCGGCCAGCACTTCGCCGTCCTTCGACACGATATCCATCGCCAGCGCGCGCGGCTCTTCACGTTCGCCGTTGTCGAACGCGTCCTGCTCGTCGCGCAGTTCAACGTTGTGATAGCTGGCGAACACCTTGACCTTCTTGTGGCCCGCTTCGCGGAGACGATTGACCAGCTGATCATCCAGCTCGTCACCGACCTTCACGGTGCGATCCGCTTCGGCTGCTTCGCGCTCGACACGCGCCTTCTTCGTCTCCTTCTTCGGCTTCAGCTCTTCGGCAATCTTTTCGCGGCCGACGAGCATCAACTCCTCGGCGACGATGGCGCCGGCGACTTCACGCAGATCCTGACGGTTCTCGCGAACGCGCTCGAT
>JANMWU010000248.1:0-3776 GCA_031380785.1 Gemmatimonadaceae bacterium | reverse complement strand
AGAGCTGATGCTCGAGCTGCCAAATATCACGCGCGACGAAGTTCCGGCCGGCGACGAGACGCACAACGCGTTTGTTCGCGCGTGGGGCGAGCCGCGCGTCGACGCGGCAGTGCGGCCGCATTGGGACGTCGCGACGGAACTTGGCATACTCGACATCGCGCGCGGCGCCAAGATCAGCGGCTCGGGCTTCATTGTGTATCGCGGTCGTGGCGCGAGACTGGTCCGCGCGCTCATCAACATGATGCTCGACACGCATACCACCGAGCACGGTTACGAAGAGATGTGGGTGCCGCTGGTCGTCAATCGCGCGTCGATGACCGGTACCACGCAGTTGCCGAAGTTCGAGGACGACATGTACGCCGTCGCCGGTGAAGACCTGTTCCTCATCCCCACGGCCGAAGTTCCCGTCACCAATCTGTATCGTGACGAGATCCTCGAGCTCGATGCGTTGCCGAAGGCAATGACTGCGTACAGCGCGTGCTTTCGCAAAGAGGCCGGCGCGGCGGGCAAGGACACGCGCGGATTGCTGCGTGCGCATGAATTCGACAAGGTCGAGCTGGTGCGCTACGCTGCGCCGGAGCAATCGGACGCCGAACTGGAGCTGCTCACCGGCCACGCTGAAGCCATCCTGCGCCTGCTCGAACTGCCGTACCGCGTGCTGTTGCTGGCGGCTGGCGACACAGGTTTTGGCAGCAGCAAGACCTACGATCTCGAAGTGTGGGCGCCAGGTGTAGGCAAGTGGCTCGAGGTGTCGAGTTGCTCGAACTTCGGCGACTTCCAGGCGCGCCGGCTGAATCTGCGGTACCGACCCGCGGCCGGTGAAAAGCCGCGATTTGTGCACACGCTGAATGGATCCGGCCTGGCGTTGCCGCGCATCATTGCAGCGCTGCTGGAGCATGGACAGCAGTCCGACGGCAGCATCGCCATCCCGGCGGCCTTACAGCCGTATCTGGGCACCGCGCGGCTGGGTTGATGGGCGCGCGGCGCTTTGCGCCCGTGCTGTTTCTCGCTATCGGCGTTGTCGCGCTGCTGGTGTGGTGGCTCGTGTACACGCAGCGCGTCGTTACCGATCTGCGTCGTGAAGCGGCGCGCTCGAGCCAGATGTACGCGCGCGTGTATCAGGCGCTCAGCCAGGAAGGCGATGACGGTACCGCCGCGTTGCTCGATCTCTCGCGCTACATCGGACAGGCTGGCGTGCCCATCATCGTCACCAATGCCTCGGGCACGCCAACGGCAATTGTGAACCTGCCGTTTGAGGCGCCGGTCGAGTCGCCGCGCGTGAGGGACTACGTGCGCGTGCTCGATCGCGCGAACGTGCCGATCATGCAGCCGGGCGTTGGCAACGTGCACTACGGTGATACGCCGCTCGTGGCCGGACTGCGCGTGGTGCCGATCATCACCGTGGTCACGCTGGGTCTCTTTCTGCTTGCCGGAACGTACGCCATCGTCACGCGCGGCCGAGCCGAGCGCGAACGCGTCTTCGCCGGCATGGCGCGCGAGGCCGCGCATCAACTGGGAACCCCACTCACGGCGCTGGCCGGTTGGGTGGAGCTGCTCTCGGAGCGCGCGACTGACAGCACGGCGCAGACCGCGGTCGGTCATATGCGCGGCGATCTCGATCGGCTGGAACGCGTGGCCCATCGATTCGAACGTATCGGCCGTCCGTCTCAGCGCGACGCGGTTGATGTGCGCGAGATTGTGTTTCGGGTCGCGTCGTACTTCCGCGCCCGCGTGCCGACGCTCGCGCACGAGGTCACCATCATTGCCAGGCTGCCGGACGATCCGCTCAGTGTGGAAGGCGATGCCGTGCTGCTGGAGTGGGCGCTCGAATCATTGGTTCGCAACGCGATCGACGCGTTGGCGGGCCGCGGCGGACAGGTGGCACTGAGCGTCGATCCGCTGCCCGAAGGCGGTGCGCGCGTGATCGTTGCCGACGATGGTCCAGGTGTGCCACGCGAACTGCGCAATGAGATCTTCAAGGCTGGCTTCACCACCAAACCGCGTGGCTGGGGCATAGGCCTCGCGCTGGCGCGTCGCATTATCACCGACAATCACGGCGGCAGGATTACGCTGCTGCCGACGGATCGGGGCGCGGCCTTCGAGATTATGTTGGAACGATGACGGACACCACCGCTTCGCCGCTCGCCGGACTGAACCGCGCCCAGCACGACGCGGTGATGCACACACATGGCCCGCTGCTGGTGCTCGCTGGAGCGGGCTCGGGCAAGACGCGCGTGCTGACCACGCGCATCGCGCGCCTGATCGAGGCCGAGCACGTGCCGCCGCATCGCATTCTGGCGGTGACGTTCACCAACAAGGCCGCCGGCGAAATGCGTGACCGCATCGGGCGGCTGATCGGTGGCACGCCGCAGGGGATGTGGGTTGGCACCTTTCACGCCATCGGCGCACGGCTGTTGCGACGCGACGCGGCTCGTCTCGGACGCACCTCGCAGTTCACGATCTACGACGAAGACGACGCGCTCAGCGTGGTCAGGCGACTGATGGAATCGCTGAAAATCCCGGTCAAGGAATGGGCGCCGAAGGCGGTGCTTGGCCAGATCTCGGATGCCAAGAACGCGCTTGTCACGCCGACGGAATACGCGAAGCTGGCGCGTGATCCGTTGTCACAGGCGGTCGCGAAGATTTATCCCAGATTCGATGACACGCTGCGCGCGCAGAATGCGGTTGGCTTTGACGATCTGCTCACGCTGCCGGTTCAGTTGCTGAAGGAGAATCCGGCCATTCTCGAGTCGTATCGCCAGCGCTTCTCGTTCATTCTGGTGGACGAGTATCAGGATACCAACAAGGCGCAGTATCAGTTGGTGTCGCTGCTCGCCGGCAGCGCCGGCAACGTGATGGTCGTTGGTGACGACGATCAGTCTATCTACGGCTGGCGTGGCGCTGACATCCGCAACATTCTCGACTTCGAGCGCGAGTTTCCATCGGCAACCGTGGTGCGTCTCGAGGAGAACTACCGGTCGACACCTGAGATTCTCGCGCTCGCGAACGCTGCCATCGCACCGAACCGCGAGCGCCGCGGCAAGACGCTGCGCGCGACACGCGCATCGGGCGTCCGGCCGCGTCGCGTGCGCGCGCTCGATGAGCGTGACGAGGCGGAGTTTGTCGCCGACGACATCGCCGATCGCCGCAGCCGTCGCACCGCTGAACTGCGCCAGATCGCGATTTTATATCGCACCAACGCGCAGAGCCGCGCTTTCGAGGACGCGATGCGCAAACGAGGCTGGCCGTACCGGTTGATCGGCGCTGTCCGCTTCTACGATCGGCGTGAAATCCGCGACCTGATGTCGTATCTGAAGCTCATCGCGAATCCGGCGGACGATGAAGCATTTCGCCGCGCCATTGGCGTGCCGCGTCGCGGACTCGGTGACGCCACGATCGAAATTCTGGCGCAACGCGCCTCAGCGGCGCGAGTCTCGCTGCTGCAGGCGGCCGGCACGCCGTCGATGATTTCCGATCTTCGCCCGGCGGCACGCACGGCGCTGACTGAGTTCGCGGCAATGCTTGGCGCACTCCGCGAACTGGCCTCCGATTCGGCCGTGAACGAACTGCTCGAAAAGCTGATTACGCGCATTAAGTACGTCGATTTGCTTCGCGCCGAAGGTGCCGAAGGCCTTGATCGGATCGAGAACGTGCGCGAGCTGGTCAGCGGTGCGGCGGAGGCGCTGGCCGACGACGATGGCGAGGTCGGACTCACGCCGCTCGACCGTTTCCTGCAGAAGGCGATGCTGGTGGCTGGCCCGGATGCACTCGATCCG
>JANMWU010000220.1:0-9233 GCA_031380785.1 Gemmatimonadaceae bacterium | reverse complement strand
GCCAGTCGTTCGCGCGCCGCTTTCGTCAGCATCGGGTTCCCTTCCACCTGCCCCATCAGAAATCCGTACTGTCCGTTGATTCCATTGGCGAAGTTGATGATGTCCTGACCGTTCGACGCTTTTGTCGTCAGCCGCGGATCCATCGTCTCCATGTGCGTCACGAGGCTCTTCCCCGCCGCAGTGATTGCCGCCGCATTGGTCGCTTCCTTGCCTCGAACGAGCGCGCCCTGCACCTGTGCTTTCGTCGCGCGCAGCCGCAACACGGCGTCGTGAATGTCCCGAATGCGTTCGGCAATGATGTTCGTCACCGAATCCCGCTCGGCAACAACAGCGGCGGGGACGTTCAGTCGCGGATCCTGCAGCACTTGCAGCGACTGCGTCTGCACGATTGAACCCATCGTCATGCGCACGCTGTAGGTCCCCGGCGACGCCAGCGCTCCGCCGCTGCCCGGCGCGCCGAAGAGCAGTACGCCGGCAAGTCGCGTCGGTGACGTACGACGCAGATCCCAGTTCAGCACATTCAACCCGGCTTTGGGCTTGATGCGTGCGGCGACGACGGAGTCCTTCGCAGAAAAGCTGCGCACGACGGTGCCGCGTGCGTCCAGAAGATCGAACGTGAGTGCGGGCGCGGTCGACGCTGCGGACGTATCCGGCGCCGCCAGGAGGCGATAGAAAATGCTCGCGCCCGGCGCCGGATTGCGGCCGCCACTCTTGGTCGGCGCGGCCGGTCCGCCGGCGAGCACCGCCGCCCTCGGTGCGTACAGATGTGCTGCGGTAAGTATCAGCGAATCCTGATGCTGACGGATTGCGGACAGATCATCCATAATCCAGAATGCGCGTCCCTCCGTCGACGCGACGAGATCCCCGTCGTGCACGTCGAGGTCCGTCACCGGAACCGCGGGAAAGGTCGCCGGGAACGGTGTCCACTTTGCGCCGCCGTCGAACGACAGATACACACCGGCTTCGGTACCGGCGTACAGCAGATTCTTGCGCGCCGGATCCTCCCGCACGACGCGCACCGGCTCACCCTCGCGAAGGCCGTTCACGAGACGCGTCCAGGTGGTGCCGTAGTCGGTGGACTTGAACAGATGCGGCGTATTGTCGCCGAGCCGGTCGGTGCGGTACGCGACGTACACCGTGCCCGGATCGTGCGGCGAGACTTCGATTTCGTTGGTGAGGCCGTCGGTGAGTCCCTTCGGCGTCACATTCGTCCATGTCGTGCCGCCATTGCGCGTGAGCTGCACCAGGCCGTCGTCGGTGCCGACGTAGATGACCTTGGCGTCATGCGGCGATTCATGAATCACGACGATCGTGCCGTACACTTCACCACCGGCGCCTTCGTTCGTGATCGGGCCACCGCCCTTTCCCTGTCGCGCCTTGTCATTCTTCGTGAGATCGGGACTGATCTGCGTCCAGCTCTGGCCGCGATCGGTCGAGCGGAACAGCACGTTCCCGCCGTGATAGATCGTGGAGCCATCGTGCTGTGAGACGCGGATGGGCGCCGTCCAGTTGAAGCGGAAGCGCGTCTTGTCAGTCGGCTCGGTCAGGTTCATCGCCGGCCATGGCATGATGTCGCGGCTGAGCGTCGTGTGCTGATCCAGCTCATTGATCAGCCCCTGATAGCAGCCACCGTACACGTAGCGCGAATCCTTCGGGCTGACGCCGATGTTCGCGCTCTCGCAGCCCGGACCGTTCCACCAGTCGCGCACATCGATCACCGGACCGTCGCTGCGACTGCGGATGATCACGCTGCTGTTGTCCTGCTGACCGCTGTACAGTTTGTACGGAAAGTCGCGGTCGGTCGTGACGTGGTAGAACTGCGCCGTCGGCTGATTGTCCTGTGAACTCCAGCTGGTGCCGCCATCGAGCGAGACGGACGCACCGCCATCGTTCGCGTTGATCATGTACTTAGTGTCGAGCGGATTGATCCAGATGAAGTGATTGTCGCCGTGTGTGGCGTCGACAACCTTCCAGGTGCGGCCGCCGTCGATTGTCCTGAGCACGGGTGAGTTCGTGATCCACGCGACATCCGCATTCTTCGGATCGGCTACCACCTTCATGTAGTACCAGCTGCGCGTCTGGATCAGGCGATCTTCGGAAAGCAGCGACCACGTCTTGCCGGCGTCGTCTGAGCGATAGAGACCGCCTTTCTCCGCTTCGACGATCGCATACACACGATCGGGATTGGCTGGAGAAACACTGACGCCAATCTTGCCCATCAGCGTCGGCAGTCCGGTTTTGAGCCGCGTCCATGTGTCGCCACCATCGATCGACTTCCAGATACCGCTGCCCTCACCGCCGCTGCGAACCATCCACGGCGTGCGCTGATGATCCCAGAACGTCGCGTACAGAATGCGCGGGTTGGTCGCATCCATTGACAGGTCACTGGCGCCGCTGAAGTTGTTCACGCCCTTGAGCACGAGCTGCCAGCTGGCGCCACCATCCTTTGAGCGATAGATGCCGCGCTCCGTGCTCGCCTTCCAGCGATCGCCCTGTGCGGCGACATACACGATGTTCGGATCGGTGGGATGCACGCGCACGGCCGAGATCTGGCGCGATGCAGTGAGTCCGACATTGGTCCAGGTGCGGCCCTGATCGGTACTGCGATACACGCCGTCGCCATAGGTGGATGACTGTCCGCGAACTGCCTCTTCACCTGTGCCGACATAAATCACATTCGCATCTGACGGTGCAATGCCGATCGCGCCAATGGATCCGACCTTGAACCAGCCGTCACTGATATTGCGCCAGTTGATACCTGCGTCATCGGTGCGCCAGACGCCACCGCCGGTATAGCCCGCGAAGTACGTGAGCGGCATGGTTGGAACGCCGGCCGCCGTCATGGCGCGCCCTCCACGGAATGGTCCGACGTTACGCCATTGCAGCGCGCGGAATGTCGACGTGTCGATGGTGGCGGTGATGGCTGGCGTTGCAGCCGCAGCGGGCTTCCGTTGCGCGATTGTGGTTGACGCAGCTGCGATTGCCACGCAGCAGGGAACGAGCAGACGACGAGACATCGCGGTCATCGGCGGAGAGGCGGAAGTGGTAGCGGACCGGCGGCATGATCGGGCGCGTGCACCGGCATTCGGATTGCGGTTTATGCCACAATCGGTGCGCCGGGAACGCTGTCCGCTATTTCGAAAGGTAGTCCGCGAACGATGCCTGCAGGAGCGCGGTACCATTGCGCTGCTGCCGCGCACCGGCGCTGGCGGAGCGATCGAGCACGCGACCGGCGCGCTCGTCGTATACCAGCCAGCCACCCCCGTCAACGAACCCGAAACCGTCGTTGTGGTCGAAGTACGCGAAGCCGCCACGCTGACCGGCAAACATGTCGCTGCCCCAGCGAAAGCCTGTCGGCACTATGCCCAGCTGTCCGAGCAGCGTCGGGGCCACGTCCACTGACGCGCCGATGCGATGCACGACTGTGTCCTTCACGCGCAATGCACCGCCCAGCCACAACATCGGAATGTGATGGCGATCGATCACCGATTCGGTCGCGCCGGCCACCGGTTCCGGCAAGAGACTGCCGTGATCGGCGATGATCACGACCAGTGTACTGTCCCACCAGGGCTGGTGCGACGCCGAATCGAGGAACTGTCCGATGCTGGCGTCAGCATAGTGATGGGCATTGAGAGACCGCGTCGATTCATCATCGCCAGTGAATGCGCTGGCAACGGGAACCTCGAATGGCTCGTGGCTGCTGAGCGTAAAGATGGTCGAGAAGAATGGCCGCGGTTCGTTCGGCAACTCGGCCAGTGCGCGGCCGAGCACGACGTGATCGTGTGCTCCCCACTTCGAGTTGCGATCGGAGGCCGCGAATGCCTCGATGCCCGTCACGCGCGTGAAACCGCCGTTCAGCAGGTACGCTTTCATGTTCGCGAACGCCAGCTCGCCGCCGTAGTAGTAACTCGTGTGGTAGCCGGCCTTATTCAGCAGCTGCCCGAGCTGCGGCAGTCTGGCGGCCTTCTGCGGCCGCGTCATGATCGCTTCGTTCGGCACCGATGGAAATCCGCTCAGGATCGAGACCAGTCCCTGCGCGCTGCGTTCACCCGATGCAAACAGTGAGTCGAAGAAGATGCCCTGATGCGTCCAGCGATCGAACTGCGGCGTGACACCGCGGCGACCGCCGAGCCGCTCGACAACCTTGGCCGTGAAGCTCTCCCAGACGATCAGCACCACGTTCGGATGCGCCACGCGCAGCATCGATTGCGCAGCGGGTCCGGTGGCCGGGAAAAGACTGTCCATGACCTGCTTCACGTCGGCGTCGGCCAGCGCGACATACGGATTTGCACTCGGCACGTTCTGCTGCGCAATGGTGCTGGCGAGCAGCGACCAGCCTGGATTGAGCGCCGCCATGTTCTCGAATTCGGAGCGCGAGAAAAACACCGTGCTCTCGTTGATCGGCGTCCACTGAATACCGCCACGGATTGGAATGGCCAGCGTCGCACCGACGGCAACCAGCACTGCCGCCGCGGCGATGGCGTGCACACCACGCGGTCGCAGCAAGCCGGGCTCACTGCGACGGACAAAACGGCGATAACTCCACCATGTCAGCAGCAGCATCACCCCAAGCGCGCCGAAGAGCGCAACCACCGGGATCGACGCGGCGGACGCGTACGCCTCTCTGGGTGTGGCGAGGTAGGTCCAGAGCGACGCATCGAGTCGTTTGCGCCACGGACGGAATGTTCCGATATCCGTCATCGTCACCAGCGGTACCAAGACGACGATGAACGTGGCCCACACCGCGAGCGCGCGGCGCGCGACCGCGGCCGGAAACGCAATCGTGAGTGTGAGAATCACCCATGGCACCGCCGTCAGGTACGCTGCGGTGGCGAGATCCATTCGCGCGCCATACAGGAAGCTCTGTGCGACGAGGCCCGCACCGTGGTCCGGCACCAGGTCGCGGAACCAGACGTGAAACAGCGCCCTGGCCATCGCGAACCAGATCATCCAGAAGCAGAGGACTCGGACGAGCATGCCGACGCGGTCGCGCAGCGCTCCCTTCCACTCTGTCTCCGGGAGCGAGGAACTGCTCACGGGCACAACATTTCCCCGCTGTTCGTTGTCACAACTGCGTCAGCAAAATTGGGAGTTACACATCAGACTCGGCAATGTCACGGTTGCGTGTATGTTTCGCCACCGGGTCAATGGACAAAAAGGCGCGGTCCGAATAGCAGCCACCCCGAACTCACCCGACTTATGACATCAGGATTTCGCGAATTCTCACGCTGTGCCGTGGTGCTGCTGGCGACAATTGTGTTCACAGGCTGCGCTGCAATCCATCGGCCTCCGACCACCGTTCCGGACCTGCTGAGAGACGCTGATGCCGCGCGAGCAAGCGAACGGGCGTTGCGCGACACCGTGGTGGCGCGATTGGCGCGCCGCGCGATCGCCAAGCCGGATCATTCGGTGGACATCCTGCTGCTGTCCGGCGGTGGCCAGAACGGATCGTATGGCGTCGGATTCATGCGAGCATGGCGCGAGCGGGCTGACAGCCCGATGCCCCAGTTCGATCTGATCACGGCCATCAGCACCGGTGCGCTGCAGTCGCCGTTCGTGCTGCTGGGCACCAAAGCGTCGATTGACACGCTGACAGATCTGTATCGACATGCGGCGGACCGGATAGCACCGTCACTGGACTGGTGGTTCTGGCTTCGCCGCACCGGTGGCCTGGTGAACAGCAGGCGCCTGGAGGACAACATCGCGCACATGGTCGATGGACCGTTCCGCGATTCACTGCAGAAAGCCTTTGCACAGGACCGTCAGGTCGTGTTCGGAACGACGGACATGGATCTGGCGATTGGTCGGGCGTGGGACCTGAAGACGGCGCTCGATACCGGCGAGGCAGGTTTGATCCGCACGCGGCGCCTCTTCCTCACGGCGGGCGCCATTCCTGGGGTGTTCTCACCGCTCGTGATCGACGGTCACGTGCATTCCGATGGCGGTGTGGTGTCGAACATTCTGACGCTGCTGACGATCGACGACTATCGCATGCTGGCCAAACGCGTGCGCGAC
The DNA here is from genome assembly GCA_031380785.1 of Gemmatimonadaceae bacterium. Taxonomy (GTDB): domain Bacteria; phylum Gemmatimonadota; class Gemmatimonadetes; order Gemmatimonadales; family Gemmatimonadaceae; genus JACMLX01. Next base: position 3,218 of record JANMWU010000220.1, on the reverse strand, counting down.
GCAGGCGTGAGCGCACCGATCACAGTCCGCATGTTTGTCATTGTGAACGGGTGGACGCATGCCACGCCGGTCGTAATCGATCCGGCGAGCCGCAAGCAGATCAACGCTCGCTGGGGCAACGTCATGTTTTATCTGAATCAGGTGCAGGTGCTGGAGGGGCTCGACAACCTCGCAACGGCGGCATCGCTCTCGATCCCTGGATTGACGATGCAGATGAAGTGGACCGGCGTGCCGGCCGAAGTCGCGCTGGATCCGGCCGCGAACACGCTCTTCAACAAACAGTGGATGCAGAAGCTCGAGGACCTCGGGTCCACGCGCGCACGCGGCGCGAAGCCGTGGGATGCGATAGAGTCAGCGTACGCGAGGCCCCGCCCCCTGACACCATGACTCCGATGCTGACGCGCCGCACGCTGCTCGGATTGACACTATGCGCTTCGCTTTTTCCTGCGGCGCTTCCGTCGCAGACTGTCAAACCACCGGTGAAGCTGACGGTCACCGCAGACGGACATCCACTCGCACTCTGGATGCGCGCGGCGGCTAATGCCAAGGGTGTGATCGTGCTGCTGCACGGACGTACCTGGTCGGCGCTGCCCGACTTCGATCTGCAGGTACCGGGAGAGAATCGATCGGTGATGCAGGCCTTCGTTCGCCGCGGATACACGGTCTACGCACTCGATGCGCGTGGCTATGGAGCCACGCCACGGGACAGCACGGGATGGCTGACGCCGAACCGCGCGGCAAAGGACGTGGCCGAAGTGCTGCGTTTCGTTCACATGCGCCACGCGCGACTTCCGTTGCCGACATTGGTCGGTTGGTCGTACGGTTCGATGGTGGCGCACCTGACGCTGCAGCAATATCCGACACTCGCGTCGTCGGTGGTGCTGTTCGGATATCCACGCGATCCATCGATTCCGATACCAGCGAGCGCCGACACCGGTGCGCCGCCGCGCGAGGCGAACACGGCGAAGAACGCCGCCAGCGATTTCATCGCACCGAATGTCATTACCCCAAAGGCGATTGCGGCATACGTCGCCGTTGCGCTCAAGGCTGATCCGGTTCGGGTCGACTGGAAAGCGACGCGGGAGTGGAGTCAGCTTTCGGCGGCAGAGCTCAAGCTGCCCGTCTTGCTGTTGCACGGCGAGCTGGATCCCTATGCACCGGTTGCAAGCCAGGCGAAGTCCTTCGCCACGTTCGGCTCACCGGATCGCGAATGGATCATCCTTGTGGGCGGTGACCACGCCGCGCTGGTCGAGAACACGATGCCGGCGTTCATCGCGGCGATCGTGAACTTTATCGAGCGACCGACGGCGCACTGACTCACCCGTTCGGGTGCTTGCGCCATCCCGGCGACGAGTTGACGTTCCGAGTGACCGGCGTACTCATCAACGGAGCATTGAAGTGACTCAGGACCACAAATCGCGACTCGGCGGCCTGGTTTTCATCATCGGCGGCGCGTTTCTCGGCTATCTCTCAATCTGGACGCCGTACACGGACGCCCTCGCGGGTTCGCAGAGCGTCTCGCTTAATCGCTCGGGCATTGCACTGTCGATCCTGTTCCCGTTGATGGGCGTGATCCTGATTATCGGCGGCGAAACCGCCTCGGATCACATCAAGGCGCAGACGACGGGCAAGCGCACAAAACTCGGCTGGGTCTACACCGCCATTATCGCCGCGATCGCGCTTGGCGTGTACTTCATCGTGCAGCACAAATTTGAAACGATGGGATATACGATCTGACTGCAACGACTTGCCAGTGTAGTGTCGCCAAAGTTCCCTGGCGAAAGCGGAACCTGTCGGGAACTTTGGGACACCGCGTGAGCCGTGCAGCACGCGACTTCTGGCGCTATTTCTTTTTCGCCGGACCCGTCACCACCGGCACATCAACCAGCACCATCTGCTGCTTCACCCAGATGCGCTTCACGTGCGCTGCCTGCTCCAGCGCGACAATCGCACTGTCCGCATTGTCGAGTCGCGTCGACATTGAGAACTGCCGATCGAGCAACTTCACTTCGGGTCGCAGGTCCATGTGATACCAGCGCCGGAACACCGGTAACGCGTCGCGCAACGTGCGGTTCGCGATCACCAGTCGGCCATCCACCCACTTCGTCGCCTCGTCCATCTGCGCGGGCGACGGCGCCGAGAGCACGCTGTCGGATGTAAGCATCATGCCGGAGCCGGTAGCGACGTCCCGCTCGTCGCTACCCACGGTCACCTTCACCGCGCCTTCCTGTACGGTGACGACAACCGGCGCATCCTTGTACGCACTGACGGTGAACGTCGTCCCAGTCGCGACGATCTGCATTTTGCCTGCACGAACCTGAAACGGGAGTTTCGGATTGCTGACTACGGTGAACTGCGCTGCGCCGACCAGCCTCACGGCGCGCAAATCACGGTTGAATGCTTTTGGAACGGTCATACTGTCATCAGCACCCATGACAACCTTCGTGCCATCATCGAGCTTGACCGCAGCGGTTTCACCGAGTGCGGTTGTGATCGCGTGCGATTCCCGGTCCGCCAGCGCGCGCGTGACCTTGAAGTCCGCGCCCGCGCGGTCCATTCCCCAGTAGAGCGCCGCCGCCAGCGCACCGACACCAAGCACCGCTCCGGCGATGATTTTCCACGACACACCTTCACCAACGTGCGCGAGGTGCTCGGCTGTGCCATGCCTCGACGCTTCGAACCGCTCTGCCGCAGCGACCTTCGGATCAACTTCCTCCAATTCGATCCGATGCATCAGTCTGGCCCAGCCTGCGGTTACGTCATACTCGACGTGGGTGGCTGTCGCCGCCGCGTGTTGTACCTTCTCGCGTTCATCGAAGCGGCGGAGACTGGCGCGACGGGACAGCTCGCGCGCCGACATGGCGTGCGTCTCGCGCACCAACCAGTCGTGCAGCGCCTCAGGCGCGGCGAAGTTCGCGCGTTCGTTCCAGACGCGATCGAACAGGTTCTCAACAATGTGCGCGGTCGCCGTGTCGGCGTGGACTTCGGCGTCGGCAGATTCGCCGATCGATGGAGCGTACTCGTCAAACAGCCGGTGCAAGGCGTCTTTCTCACCCCGCACGAGTCCGGCAAAGATCTCAGGCGCAACCGCATCGGGAATCGTGTGCATGCCGGCTCCTAGAGAGGGGAACAGCGTCCCGTGGAAGGTACCTCTGCACGCAGTGCTTTGCGTCAGCGAAACCCTGACAGGGGCGAACGCGGCTCCACCGCCGGTGCGC
>JANMWU010000218.1:0-6042 GCA_031380785.1 Gemmatimonadaceae bacterium | reverse complement strand
TGGCAAAGCACGGCATGGCAGTGCCAGCGCTGATTGCGATGACCAAGCCGTTCTATCGTGTCGAGAATGGCGTGCTGCAGGAGTTGTTGCCGAGCGGCGAGTACAGCGCGGTGCCGCGCCCCGAAGGCGTTGTATCGCTTGCCGACGTGAAGCGGGCGGGGAAGCCGGTGATGAAGAATGGATCGGCCAGCGTGTGGGATATTGGCGACGGCGTGCTCTGTCTCGAGTTCACCTCGAAGATGAACACGATCGATCCCGACATCATGGCCATGATCCGTCAGATCGTCGCGACCGTCGGCAACGGCGCAGGCGCATACAAGGCGCTCGTGATTCACAATGACGGCGACAACTTCAGCGTCGGTGCAAACCTGGCGCTGGCCATGTTCTCACTCAACATCGCGGCGTGGGATGCGATGGAGCAGAGCATCGCCGACGGCCAGAGTACCTACGCCGCGCTGCAGCGTGCGCCGTTCCCGGTGGTCGGTGCGCCGGCCGGAATGGCACTCGGCGGTGCCACCGAGATGTTGTTGCATTGCGATGCGGTGCAGGCCGCGGCGGAAACGTACATGGGCCTTGTCGAAGCTGGCGTCGGCATCATCCCGGCATGGGGCGGCTGCAAGGAGATGCTGCTGCGGCAGGTGCTCCCGGTGCAGGATGACGCAGCGAAGGCTACGGCAGCGACCCGCCAGGTGTTCCAGACCATCGCCACGGCGAAGACATCGACATCCGGCGCCGATGCTCGCACGCTTGGGTTTCTGCGCCGCAACGATGGCATTACGATGAATCGCGAGCGACTGCTCACGGATGCGAAAGCGAAGGCATTGTCACTCGTGCCGGGCTATGCACCGCCCGCGCCGCGCAGTGTCACGCTGACCGGCGAGCGTGGCCGCAAGATGCTGATGGCCGGCGTTGAAGCGATGGCGTCGGCGGGGAAAGTCTCCGCGCACGATCAGCTCGTCGCGGGTCACCTGGCCACCGTACTGACCGGCGGCGATACCGACGGTCGCACACCGATCGACGAGACCGCGTTGCTGGCACTGGAACGGGCGCACTTCATGCAACTGGCGCGTACGCCTGGCACACTGGCCCGGATCGAGCACATGCTCGCCACCGGCAAGCCGCTGCGGAACTGATACAACCGATAAATCTGATGCCGACCTACAAAGCCCCGCTGGACGACATCAAGTTCGTCCTGAACGATGTGATCGACTACGCGCGACTGACTGCGCTGCCAGGCTATGGTGAGTTCGATAACGAAACCGCCATGTCAGTCCTCGAAGGCGCGGCGCAGTTCTGCGAAGAGGTGCTGCAGCCGCTGAACCAGAGCGGCGACGCTGAAGGCTGTCGCATCGACAAAGGCGCCGTCAGCACTCCGACTGGATTCAAGGCGGCGTACCATCAGTATGTCGCGTCGGGATGGCCGGCCCTGTCTGCCGACGAAGCGTACGGCGGTCAGGGGTTTCCGCAGACATTGCGCTTCGCTGTCGAAGAGATGATCTGCGCCTCGAATCTGAGCTTCGGCATGTTTCCCGGATTGAGTCATGGCGCATATCACGCGCTGCTGCTTCATGGCACCGACTCCTTGCGCACGACGTGGCTGCCGAAGCTCGTGAGTGGCGAATGGTCAGGCACGATGTGTCTCACCGAGGCGCACTGCGGAACGGATCTGGGCCTGCTCACGACCAAGGCTGAACCGCGCGACGACGGCAGCTACGCGATCACCGGCACCAAGATTTTCATCTCCGCCGGCGACCACGATCTGACTGACAACATCGTGCATCTCGTGCTGGCGCGCCTTCCCGATGCGCCGCCGGGCATCAAGGGCATCAGCCTGTTCATCGTGCCGAAGTTTCTGCTCGATGCGAATGGCGCACCGGGTGCGGAGAATGCTGTGCGCTGCGTGAGCATCGAGCACAAGATGGGCATCAAGGCATCACCCACCTGCGTCCTGGCGTTTGAGAATTCGATCGGCTGGCTTGTCGGCGAAACGAACAAGGGCATGCGCGGGATGTTCACCATGATGAACGCCGCGCGTCTGGCCGTCGGCATGCAGGGGCTCGGCCTCAGCGAAGTCGCGTATCAGAACGCCGTCAGTTACGCGAAAGATCGTTTGCAGGGTCGTGCCCTGACCGGTCCGAAAAACCCATCGGGCCCGGCCGATCCGCTGATCGTGCATCCCGATGTGCGTCGCTCACTGATGACGATCCGCGCCTTCAACGAAGGGGCGCGCGCGCTGTCGCTGTGGGTTGGCACGCACATCGATATGACCGAAAAGCACACCGATCCCGCGGTGCAGAAGGACGCCGACGATTTTGTCGCGCTGATGACGCCGATCGTGAAAGCGTATTTCACCGACATGGGCTTTGAGTGCACCAATATGGCGCTGCAGATCTACGGCGGACATGGCTACATCCGTGAGTACGGCATGGAGCAGTTCGTGCGAGATGCGCGCATTGCGCAGATCTATGAAGGCGCGAACGGCATCCAGGCGCTCGATCTGGTCGGCCGCAAACTTCCGGCCGAGGGCGGGCGCATGCTGCGCTTCTTCTTCCATCCGCTGGCCGAGCGGCTCGAGCGAACCGCGCAGGACCCGCAGCTGAAGGAGTTTGCCGAGCCGTTTGCGACGATCTTCGGACGGCTGCAGCAGGCCACTCAGTTCATCGCCGTCAAATCCCTCGCGAATCCGGACGAAGGCGGCGCTGCCAGCACCGACTACCTGCGGATGTTTGGCCTCGTGGCCTTGGGCGACATGTGGCTCCGGATGGCCGAGGCGGCCTACGCCAAAATGCCGACGGCCAACGGTGACCGGGCGTTCTACGATGCCAAGATCAAGACGGCCCGATTCTTCTTTACCAAGATGCTCCCCGAAGTACACGGGTTGTTTGCCCGGATCATGGCTGGCGCCGCCCCTGTCATGGCGATGGAGGCGGAGGAGTTTTGACGGGTGGGCACCGTCCTTGCCATCCATCTGCCTGGCTATGGTTGACACCGCTGCAGATCCTTCGATACTACCTTCCGACAGCTCCACGCTTTTTTTGTGTTGCCGTCCCGGCCGCTCGTCGTCGTATTGATGGGGCGGTGTGGGACTGCCTGGCATCGCTGTGATCGCGCCCCATTCGGGAAGGCGTGAGAGCGGTGGGCCTCTCGACGACGGGAGACTCGCGTGCATCCGGAACTGTTCGAACTCAAGGCTCTGGTGGCAGGTCGCCTCGACGCGCATCGCCGCCGTGAGATCGACGACCACCTTGGAAGCTGCGCCGACTGCTCGCGTCACTACGTCGCGCTGATGCTCGGCAGTTCGTCGCCGAAGACTGCGGAAGCGGAAGCCCGAGCCGGCCTTGTTCCGCAACAGGGCTCGGGCACCGTGCTCACCCTGGGAGGCGGAAGCCAGGCGACGGTCCAGGTCTACGGTATCGACGCACCCCTGGCGCCCTCGGTCAAAAAGCCGCCTGCTCGCACCGGCACCACCCTCGAAACCGAATTTCCGCCCGCCAGCGCCCGCACTCAGGTGCCAGTGTCCGCCAGTCTGGTGGACGCGATCGCGAAGCTCCGTGCCGAGTCCGAGGCCAGTCGCCCGACGAAAACTGGCGAGATCCCGATGCCCGCCGCGCCGACCAGAACCGGCGAGGTTCCGATGGCAAAGCTGCCGACGCCTACTCTGCATCCGCAGATCGTGGCGCCAGTGGCCGAGTCGGCGTTGATCGAGCCGTCCATCTTCACACCGACTCCAGCAGGCGGAGTTTCGATCATCCGCGGTGGGTGGACACCGTCCGCTTCCCGGACCGCGCTTGAGCGGCCGGCGTTCATGACGCGGCCGTCGCCGTCGAACAGTGTGCCGGCGCAGCCAGAGTTGGTCGTCACGTTTTCTTCGACGCCGCCGCGCACGCAGTCGTACCGCTCACCGTCATCGGTGACTGCGGTCACGCCGTCTGCGGAACAGGCCTATGTGTCGCAGGCGGTTCCGAATTCCGCGACCCAGCCGCGCCCTGACATTTACGTCACCGAAACGACCGTTGCCCGCAGGCCGAACTCGATGACGATGGGGTTGCTGATGGGTGGCGCTGCGCTGGCTGCAGTGCTGGTGCTGAGCGCCTATCGGTACTTCCAGACCTCAGTAGCGGAGGCGGCGAGTGCGGCGGCGACACAGGCCACGCAACGAGTGCAGGCGGCAGCGGCATCCGCGCGGCTGCCCGCGCCGGTGGCGACTGCACCAGCGCCGCCGCCGCAGGTCCAGACGCGCATCGTGTACGTTCGCCAGCCTGAGGCGAAGAAAACCGGCGAGGCTCGCCCTGTTGAATCGGCCGCAACGACGTCCGCAGTCGTGCCCGCGCCGATTTCATTGCCCGACGTGAATATCTCAACGGGCGGCGCCGAATCGGCACTGCAGACCAACACCCAGCGCAGCGCGACATCGGAACTCACGCGCAGTGCTCGCGCCACGTCAACGCGCACGGCAGCGCCACGGCCGTTCTGACGCGCCGATGGCTTGCCGTTTGTGACGGGCCATCGCAGCGATGCGGTGGCCCGTTTTGGCTCTGGCGAGCGGCAAAGACTTCAGTGATGTGCATGCGACTCGTGGTCGGGCATCTCCCGGCAGACCCGACACCCGAGGCACATCATGTCACAACTGGACGCTCTCCGCAGGTCGCTGGTTCTTGCCGCCGTTCTCATTGCACCATCCGCCACCCAGGCGCAGGGCTGGATCGAGCCCACTCCGCCGCCCGGCCGCGTTGCGCCGGTGGCATGGAACGTCACGCGCATCGCGACCAACATTCGCGCCACTGTCGAAGGGCGGGTGGCGCGCATCGAAGTGGAAGAACAGTTCCGCAACAACGGTGGCGGCATGGCCGAGGGCACCTATCACTACCCTCTCGCCGGCGAGGCGGTGTTTCAGTCGTTGTCGCTGTGGATGGGCGAGCAGGAGATGCGCGGTGAGCTGATGGACGTCAGCAAGGCGCGCGGCATTTATGAAGAGATCGTGCGTCGGCGTCGCGATCCGGCGCTCGTCACGCTGGCCGGACACCAGTTGCTGCGCGCGCAGGTATTTCCGATCCAGCCCGGCGAGACGCGTAAGGTCGTCCTCCGCTTCACCCAGATTCTCGACAAGGAAGGCGATGCACTGCGCTGGCGCTACGCACTGGGCCCTGAGGAACGCGGCAGTGCACGTCCCGATATCCGCGTCACGCTGCGCGAGCCATCACGCTTTGGGCGACCCTTCTCGCCGACGCACACGGTGCAGGTGAGTGGCGACGACAATCGCAACATCACCATCACCGATGCCGCGCGCGGCGATGTCGAACTGTTTCTGCCACTGCGCAGCAGTGCCGCGGGCCTGAGCGTGGTGTCGCACGCGCCGGGTGGTGAAGATGGCTACTTCATGCTGTATGTGACGCCGCCCGATATGAGCGAGGCGCAGCGCATGGGGCGCGACCTCACGATGGTGGTGGATGTCTCTGGTTCGATGAGCGGTCCGAAGCTCGAGCAGGCCAAGGCGGCGGTGCTGCAGATGCTCGGCACACTTTCATCGCGTGACCGTTTCCGGCTGATCTCATTCTCGTCCGGTGTGCGCACCTTCCGCGACGGCTTTTCCAACGCCGATGCGCCGGCGCTTGAAAGCGCACGCAACTGGGCCACCGCGCTGGTGGCCGACGGCGGCACCAACATCGAAGGTGCGTTGCGCGAAGCGCTCCGACGCGATCGGAACGGCAGTCCGCACGACGGCAATCTCGATGTGCTGGTGTTCCTGACCGACGGCGTGCCAAGCGTTGGTGACATGCAGCCGGAACATCTCGCGGCAATGGCGTCACAGGCATCGCACGGCACGCGTGTGTTCACCATCGGCATCGGCACCGACGTGAATACATATCTGCTCGAGCGCATGGCGGTGGATGGTCACGGTGCCGCAGACTTTGTGCCACCGAACGGCAATGTTGAGCAGACCGTTGGCAATCTGGCGCGTAAGCTGCGCGCACCGGCGCTGGTCGATCTGCATGTGGTGTCGTCACCGGCACGCATCGTTTCGATCGAACCGGTGCGCATGCC
>JANMWU010000213.1:0-4118 GCA_031380785.1 Gemmatimonadaceae bacterium | reverse complement strand
CAGCGGCGCGGGGCTGGCTGTGTTGCTGCCGCGTATCTGGCGATCATCGGCAGCGCACGACTCGAAAAAGGCGTAGCCGGTGCGAGAGACGACGAAGGCCGTGATTCTCGCACGAGGACTTGGCTCGCGGATGCGGCGAGCTGACGCCGGCGCGCAACTGAGTGATACGCAGGCGCGCGTGGCTGATGCGGGTGTGAAAGCGATGATTCCGATTGGGCGGCCGTTCCTCGACCACCTGATCAGCGCGCTGGCCGACGCCGGCATGACCGATGTCTGCCTCGTGATCGGTCCAGAGCACGGTGCGATACGTGAGTACTACGCGTCGCTGGTGATCAATCGTGTACGTGTGCACTTCGCGACCCAGCCGACGGCAAATGGCACGGCTGGCGCGGTTGCCTCAGCGGAGGAATTCGCCAAGGGCGACGTCGTGCTGGTGATGAACGGTGACAACTACTATCCGGTTGCGGCATGCCGGGCGCTGGCGCGGCTTGGTGCGTCCGGCACGATCGGATTCGATCTCGACGGACTGATCGCGAACAGCAACATTCCGGCAGAGCGCGTGCGCCTGTTCGCGTTGCTCCAGCGCGATGGCGACGGCTGGCTGACGGGGGTTGTCGAGAAACCCGATCCCGACACCTATGCGTCGTTGGTCGCGACGTCGCGTATCAGTATGAATCTGTGGTCATTCACTCCGGCAATCTTCGACGCGTGCCGTCGTGTGCAGCCCAGCGTGCGCGGCGAGCGTGAACTGCAGGATGCGGTGCGCATTGCGTTGACGGAACTCGGTGAACGTTTTCGTGTGCTCGACAGCACCGAGGGCGTGCTCGATCTGTCGACGCGCGGCGATATTGAAAGCGTGGCGGCAGTGCTGCGCGACCGGCCGGTGAAATTGTAGTGGCGCACGCCGATCGGGTGGTCGCGGCGCTGGTGGCGAACGGATTTGACGCAGCGGCCGCCAATGCGCGCGCGGCTTCATTCATCCAATGCGCCGCTGGCGTCGACGCGATAGGTGGTGACGCTCACGGTCGCGTGCACGTCTGGGCTCCGGGCCGCATTGAAGTGTTCGGCAAGCACACGGACTATGCCGGTGGTCGTTCGTTGCTGACGGCGGTGGAGCGTGGATTCAGTGTGGTGGCGGCTCCGCGAACCGATGCGCGCATTCGCGTGATCGATCCGTCAGGCGACAATGCTTGCGAGACTCTGCTCGATGTTGCGGCGTCGGCGCCTGACGGGCAGTGGTCAAACTACGTTGCGGCAGTCGCGCGTCGGGTCGCGCGCAACTTCCCTGACGCCCACGCGGGCCTTGATCTCGCGTTCGTCAGCGATCTGCCATCGGCCGCCGGCGTGAGTTCGTCATCGGCGCTGATGATCGGCGTATTCTCGGCGCTGGCGGCCGTGAACCGCTTGCAGGATACCGCGACCTGGCGCCAGTCTCTCGCGACGCTGCCGGAACTTGGCGGCTACATGGGTGCGATGGAAAACGGTCTCACCTTTGGCGCTCTTGGCGGCGACTCCGGCGTTGGCACGCTCGGCGGGAGTCAGGACCAGACGGCAATTCTTTGCGCGGAGCGGGACCAGGTGGTGGACTTCGCGTGGATGCCCGTACGGAAACTGGGTGCCCACGCGCTCTCGCAATCGAAACGGTTTGTGGTTGCGTCGTCCGGCGTGGTGGCGGAGAAATCGGCCGGGGCGCGGGAGCTGTATAACCGGGCGTCGTTGCTGGTGCGGCACCTGGTCGCAATATGGAATAAAAACACTGGCCGCAGCGACCACTCGCTGGCGGCGGTTGTGCAGAGCCAGCCGGATGCGGCGGACAGGCTGCGAGAAATGCTTGTGAGCGACGCCACTGATCGCTTTCCCGCAGCGGCACTGCGCGACCGGTTCGAGCAGTTTCTGCTCGAGACATACACACTCATCCCGGCCGCGTCGGCAGCGTTCGCGCTGAGCGACTGGGCCGCACTCGGCGAGGTGGCGGCGCGATCGCAGCGAGCGGCAGAGGAGTTGCTTGGCAATCAGGTGCCTGAGACGATGGCGTTGGTGGCGGAAGCGAAGTCACGTGGTGCCGTGGCGGCGTCGGCGTTCGGCGCTGGCTTTGGTGGCAGCGTGTGGGCGCTGGTCGACAGCTCCGACGCGGACCGATTTCAGCGAGACTGGTCCGAGTCGTACCGGCAACGGTTCCCGGACGCTGCCGCGCGCGCGATGTTTTTCACGACCGCGGCCGGGCCGGCGGCGGTGACCTGGTCCGACGAAGCCTCGGATCGCTGATCAACTTCAGAGAGGTGCGCCGTGATGACTGATTCACCGAACGATCCCTCACGTCGCGATCTGCTGAAGGGCGCGGCGGTCGCCGGCGCGGGCATTGCGCTCGGACTGCCAGCAACCGCCAACGCGTCAGGACCGACGCGACTCACACCGATCGCGCTGCCGCAGCCGGAGCGCAGTGGCGCATCGATGGTCGGCGTGCCGTTCGCGAAGCACGATGTGGTGCGGGTGGCCATTGTCGGCACCGGATTGCGCGGTCGCTCGGTGCTGCACGAACTGCTGGCAGTGGAGAATGTTCGCATCACGGCTATCTGTGACACCGCGCCGGAGAAGTTGGACCTCGCGGTGAAGCAGATCCGCGACGCCGGCCGCACCGATGAACCGGCGCGTTTCACCGGCGACGAGCATGCCTTCGAGCGCCTCGTGCTGCGCGATGACATCGACATCGTGTATACGGCGACGCCGTGGCAGTGGCATGTGCCGGTATGTCTGGCGGCGATGAAGGCAGGCAAGCACGCGGCCACTGAAGTACCGGCGGCGTTCAGTATCGAGGACTGCTGGAAGCTTGTCGACACGTCGGAGCGCACACGCCGGCACTGCATCATGATGGAGAATTGCAGCTACGGTTACAACGAGCTGCTGGTGCTGAACATGGTGCGGGCGGGAATGTTCGGCGAGATCAAGCACGGTGGCGCGGCCTACAACCACGATCTGCGGTCAATTCTGTTCGAGAATCGAGATGAGGGGCTCTGGCGTCGCGCGCATCACACACTCCGCAACAGCAATCTGTATCCCACCCACGGTCTGGGGCCGGTGGCTGCGTTCATGAACATCAACCGAGGCGATCGCTTTGACTATCTGGTGTCCATGAGCACACCGGAGATGGGGCTGACGAAGTGGCGCGAAGATCACGAGCCGAAGGATTCGCCAAGGTGGCAGGAGAAGTACGTCACGGGCGATCTGAACCTGTCGCTGATCAAGACCGCGAAGGGCCGGACGATCCGTCTCGAACACGACGTCTCGAGTCCGCGTCCGTACTCGCGCATCAACTCGGTGCAGGGGACGAAGGGGATTTTCGAGGACTACCCGGCGCGCATCTACATCGAGGGCACGGCCGAGGAGGATCGCTGGACATCCATCGATGCGTACAAGACGAAGTACGAGCATCCGCTGTGGCGCGAACTTGGAGAGAGGGCGCGCGCGGGCGGCCATGGAGGAATGGATTTCGTAATGGCCTACCGACTGATTCAGACGATGCGCGAGGGGCTGACGCCGGACATGGATGTCTACGATGCAGCTTCATGGAGCGCATCAGGCCCGCTCAGCGAAATCTCCGTCGCGAAGGGGAGCATGCCGGTGCAGTTCCCCGACTTCACGCGCGGCGCCTGGACTGGTGCAAGGGCAACGCTGTAGCTCGAAGTTTCAAGGGGTCAGAGATCTTGAAACGAATCAAATGCGCGCATTCTCGTGCGGAGCACGCGATCGCTTCGGGGGAGTCGCGCGAAAACGCTTCGTTTCAAGATCTCTGACCCCTTGAAACTCATCAAAAACGCTCAAGATACCGTCGGCAGCTGATAGTCCTTGAACCGCTCACGCAGCGCGCGTTTGAGGAACTTGCCGACGGTGGTCTTGGGGATCTCGTCCACAAATTCGTACGCATCCGGCAGTTGCCATTTCGCCACAGCGCGGCTCAGCAGGTATTCATCCAGCTGCTCTTTTGTAGGACGCGCATTCGGGTCGCGTGCGACGATGACACCCAAGGGCCGCTCGTCCCACTTCGGGTGCGGTACGGCGATCACCGCCGCTTCGCGGATCGCCGGATGGCCCATCAATTGGTTTTCGAGATCGACGCTGCT
>JANMWU010000194.1:0-3526 GCA_031380785.1 Gemmatimonadaceae bacterium | reverse complement strand
ATTCGTGACGACGAACGCACCATCGGCCGTTGCGGTGAGCTTGATCCAGGCGCTGGTGCTCGTGTCCAGATTCGCGACGCGCGAGTCAGGCATGTTCACCACCGCCGGGTTCACCGATCGATGCAGCTGCCAGGCATCGATCGCCGGGAAGGTGGCGAGTGTCGCGAACGTCTCAGGACTTCCACCCTTCGCCGGCCCATTGTTGATCAGCGCAACGAGTGGCCGCACGCTGCTGTAGATCGCCGGGTCACCGGCATCGGCGCCACCGTGATGCGCCACGAGATATGCACTGGCCTGGCCGAGCAGATTCGTGGGGCAGGTGAGCGCATGGAGCGCGGGACCGCTCAAGTCGCCCACGTCGAGAAACCTGAACGCTCCGAACGTGACCATGACGCCCGTCGAGCGTGGGTTCTCGATCGGTTCCTGCGCGGTGACTCCGCCACCGCTGCAGCCGTCGCCGGCGCCGCCGCCACCACGCAACGGCATCGTAAGAACCGCGCCGCCGCTCGAGACGACGACTGCGTCAACACCGCGGAGCGGAAGTCGATCACCGGGTCTCGGCTCGAGGTACTTCCCGGTGCGCCGCACGGCGAGATACGCCTCGTAGAGCGCCATCGTGCCTGGCACGCCGACGTCCGTTTCCGGCGAAGGTGCCGCGTGATCGATGAACGTGCGGATCGGCAACAACTGTGCGAGTTCCGTGACGCCGCCGTCATGATCGCCGTGGAAGTGCGTGATCAGCAGGTAATCGATCCGTTTCACGCCGGCGTCGCGCGCGGCCGCAAGAATCCGCTGCGCATCACGTGCGACCGCTGGATCGCCGGGCTTCGATGCAAACGTGCCATCGCCCGGGAATCCGGTGTCGATCAGCAGCGACTCGCCCTTCGGCGTCACGACCAGCGTGGACTGCCCGCCTTCCACGTCGATCATGTAGATCGTCAGTGTGGGCGCCTTGCGTTGACCGGCGGCGGCATTGAAAGGGAGTGTGACGGCGCACAGCGTGGCGCAGAGTCGTGACAGTTGCACGGTGCAGGTGGCTGAATGGTTGTGTTACGGTTACGGTGACAGTGCATTCAACTGAGCGTGTCGCACCACAATCGCCGTGCACTCCTCGTGCTTTCCTTTCTGAGGCTTTGGTCCGCGCCGACCGGCGACCAAAACGCGGTTCATTTTCGACTCGAGTTCCCGCGTGAAGTCCGCGGCTGCCGCTGGCCTGCCGATCGTCTCGGCGGCGCGCAGCCGCACGAGCCGCTCCGTGTCCGGGACGTCGCGCAAGAACGCCCGCATGTCCGGAATCTGATCCAACATCCGGTGACAGCTCGTCAGGCCGTCCGCCTTTCCAAGCACGTACGCCCTCGCGCTTGACCACTTCCAGCTGGTTGCACCGGTCACGAGCTTTGCTCTGACCGGGTTCATCAGTACATACCGCAGCGCCTCGTACAGGTGCGCATCGTCCATTGGCACTGAACCATAGCGCCCCTGCCAGAAGTGTCCGGTTCGACGACGCCGAGCGTTCAGAATTCCGGCGTAAGCACGATGTGTTGCGGATAGGCAATGACGCAGTCCATGCGACGTCGCGGGAGTCAGGATGAGATGCACGTGATTCGGCATCAGGCAGAACGCGAGACAGGAGACACTTGCCGCTGTGCATGCTTCGGTGATCAGGCGCAGGTAGAGCGCATAGTCGCGCTCCGAGAAGAATACCTGCTGCCGCCCGTTGCCACGCTGCGTGACATGGTGCGCGAGGCCAGGAACGACAACGCGGGCGAGTCGGGCCATAAGTAAGTGGTTGGCGGCAAGAGTAGGTCCGTCCACGCATCTCCACGCCACGATGGACGCGCGCAGCATTCAGCGCAAAGCAAATTTCTGCACTACTCGCTTTTTGCTGCACACCGTCCACATTCCAGGGGGAAACGCAGGCCGGCTGTTCACCCGTCGCTGCACTGGGCAAAGGAAACGGAAATAGTGGGTTTCATGCACTGTCACCGTTTTGCTTCCGGCGCAGCGATCTTCGAGAAGGTGATCGAAATGGCGGTCCAGACGCCAGCCTTTCGAACCGCTACCCACGTCACCTTGAGCGGCTCACCCTTGATGACGCCGACAACGAGCGCAGCGTCGCCGTGAATCTTCACGATCCTGTTTACGACTTCGAACGGATCGATCGTCGAGCTCATGATCCATTTAAAATACGCGCTTCTGTCGATTGTCTTTCCCGACACCAGCGTCGCGAGAAACCGCTCATCGAGCACGCGCTCCAGCGTACCCGTGTCGTGGTTGACTTCCGCCGTGATCCACTGGCTGTTCAGTGCATTGATCTGGGACTCGGCAACCTGCGCGCCGGCATGTGCCGCGCTGAAAAGTGTCGCCGCGATGATCGCGAGCGTGACGCGGAGTTCGGACATGTCACCGCTTCGGCGAGGCGCCGCCGTTCAACTGGCGCAGGTACTCATCGTTGTCGAAGTGGCCGTCCGATGTGGCAATGAGACCGTTGGCTCCGATCGTCCACCGCTCGTAACCCTGCAGGTGGACGGCGTGGCCGGTCCCGCCTGGCCCCGAGTTGGTACCGGTCCACGTCCAGTGAAAGACGGTCTGCGCGTGGTCCTGTCTCAATGAATCCAGTCGCACCACCATATCGGGAAACGCCGCCATGTAGCCGCGGGCCGTCGCAGTGATGGCGGGGCGCCCGACGGACGGTGCACCGTTCACCGTCAGAGTGCCGTCCTCCTCGTAGAACGCCCCGAACGCGATCGGATCCTTGCCACTCCACGCGGCTGCGTATCGCGCGGCGAAATCCGTCAGATCACCGTGACTCATAGCGTTCCCCTTCGGTGTGCACGACGCGAGGCTGACCAACGCAGCGCCGAGTGTGCACAGCTGGCGTGACATGACGAAAAGGCCGCGTCGCGTGATCATGCGGTGCCACCGGCTGATGGTTGAAGGCAAGCAGGCAGAAATTCGGTGACAGTGCACTCAACTCGCAGAGTTAAGTGCACTGTCACCGAATTTCACCGAATTTTCCAACGCGCGCCAGCGTACTGTGCGTAGCAGTTCGCCCGCTCAGTCCACACCACCTTCGACCGTCTCCGTCCATGCTGCGACTCCCCCGCGTGCTGCTGCTCACGACCCTCGCGCTGTCGGCCGCGTCACTGCCGGCGCAGACGCGCGGGCTCAGCGACGCCGATCTCCTGCGCCTCCAGGCCGTCGGCGGTGTCGCCATCGCACCCGCCGGTGATCGCGTTCTCTACACCGTCACCGGCTGGGAGCATCCAAACGCGAAGGCTGACACGGTGCTCGGCGACAAGCACGACCGGCGCTCACATATCTGGATCATACCGTTTGCCGGTGGCACGCCACGACAGCTCACCGTCGGGGAACGCGGTGAGACGCAGCCTGCGTGGTCGCCGGATGGCAGCACGATCGCGTTCGTGTCGGCGCGCGGTGCCGGAACGGGTGACGATGCACCGAAGCCGCAGGTCTGGCTGCTGCCGGCCGACGGCGGTGAGGCGCGTCAGGTCACGACGCTGCG
>JANMWU010000154.1:0-3149 GCA_031380785.1 Gemmatimonadaceae bacterium | reverse complement strand
GTTCGCGACGCTGGTCGTGTTCGCTTCCGCATGCAGCAACACCGCCAAGGGTGTAGCAAAGGATGCTGATCAGGCAACCGACAAGGCAGCCGCGGCCACGCAGGACGCCGGAACGAAAGTCGCAGCGGCAACCGACAGCGTCGGTGCCAGCGTTGGCGGCGCGTTCAACACCGCTGACGTGAAGACGGCGCTGCTGGCCGACACGCGCATCAGCGCGACGGATATCAATGTCGATTCCGACAACAGCAACAAGACGCTGACTCTCAAGGGTACTGTTCCGGCGAAGGCTCAGATCGCAATCGCGGAAGAGATCGCGAAGTCGAAGGCGCCAGAGTATCGCGTGGTGAACAGGCTGACCGTCAAGGCGAAGTAACTCGCGTCTTCCTGCAGAAACCGCGCAGCGACCATCGAGGTCGTTGCGCGGTTTTTTGATTTGTTTCAAGAGGTCAGAGCTCTTGATCGGATCAAGAGCTCTGTCCCCTTGATCCTGCTCAGAGATTCCGGCGATTGATCTCGGCCACGGCGAAGTCAGCCGCGCGGGCGCTGAACGCCATGTACGACAGTGAGGGATTCTGACACGCAGTTGACGCCATGCAGGCGCCGTCGGTGACAAACACATTCGGGGCGTCCCACACCTGATTGTGCTTGTTCAGCACCGAATTCTTCGGGCTCGTGCCCATGCGGGCGGTGCCCATCTCGTGAATGCCCTGACCCATCGCGTAGCCGTAGTCGAAGGTCTGCACATTCCTGACGCCGGCCGCCGTCAGCATCTCGGCCATGTCGTTCATCATGTCGACGCGCATCAGCCGTTCATTTTCACCGGTCTGGCAATCGATCTTCAGCACCGGCAAGCCCCACTTGTCCTTCTTTGCCTCGTCAAGCGTGACCTTGTTGTTGTGGTTCGGCAGGATCTCGCCGAACGCCGTGCCGCCGATTGACCACTCGCCCGGCTCGGCCATCCGATCCTTGAAGTCACCGCCGATGCCCAGTTCCGCGACCGCGCGCGACCAACCTTCGCGACTGGCGCCGCCTTCGTATCCGAAGCCGCGCAGATACGGTCGCTTGTCGCCCATCAGATTGCGATAGCGCGGCACGTAGCTCGGATTTGGACGCTGGCCGATCTGAATCTTGTCGGGGAACATGCCCGCCAGACTGCCTTCCGCACCGAGCCGGAAGTGATGGTCCATCAGGTTGTGCCCGAGTTCGTTCGAGCTGCTGCCGAGTCCACCCGGCCACACATCGGTGGCGGAACGGAGCAGCAACCAGGTGGAATTGAGCGTCGATGCGCAGAGAAAAATGATGCGCGCGTTGTATTCGACCGTCGCGCTGGTCACGGCGTCGATCACACGCACACCGGTGGCGCGCTTGCTGTTCTTGTCGAACACCACTTCGCTCACGATCGAATGCGGGCGCAGCGTGAGCTTGCCGGTCTTCATCGCAGCAGGCAACGTTGATGACTGGGTGCTGAAGTATGCGCCGTAGGGACAGCCAAGCCAGCAGGCATCACGCGACTGACAGGCGCCGCGCCCGGGCAACGGGCGGGTGAGGTTTGCGGTGCGACTCGAGATCATGCGACGCCGGCCATCGTACATCCCGTGCAACTTGCCGGCGAACCACTCCTCAGCGCAGTTGAGCGGCATCACCGGCTGAAACTCACCGTCAGGCAGCTGCGGCAGATGCTCGATCGAACCGGCGATACCGGCGAATTTTTCGACGTGACTGTACCACGGATCCATCTCGGCATAGCGAATCGGCCAGTCGGTGCCGATGCCCTGCTTTGCATTCGCTTCGTAGTCGAGATCACTCCAGCGAAAGCTGCAGCGGCCCCACATCAATGAGCGTCCGCCCACCTGATAGCCGCGATACCAGTCGAATCGCTTCGCCTCGACGTACGGCGATTCAGTTTCATTGACCCAGAAGTCGGGATTCTTTTCGTTCAGCGCGAAGCGACTGCGTTCGAGCACCGGATGCGACGCACGCATGGCGCGGGTGTTACCACCGCGATGCGGATATTCCCACGGCCCTTTGGTGGCGTTCGGGTAGTCCTTGATATGCTCGACGTTGCGGCCGCGTTCCAGCAGCAGTACGCGCAGCCCTTTCTCGGTGAGTTCCTTCGCCGCCCAGCCGCCGGAAATTCCGGAGCCGACCACGATCGCATCCCAGGTTTCCGCCACCGAATCCTCCGAGACAAGTCACGAGTGTGCGCACAGTGTATTGCGCCTGCTGCAAGTTGTCATGCGGGCGCGGGTGACGCCATGCGGCGCGCGTGGCAACCCGTGGCGATGGCTGACGACCAGGTAGCGAGCTACGTTCACGGCGCGTCGCTGTACACCTACGTCACCTCCACCACCGACCGACTTTTATGCTGCCGCGCCTCATCCTGACGTCTGCGCGAGGTGTCGCGCTTGCCCTGCTGCTGGCCGGCGCTGCGTTCACGACACGGTCTGCCGCGCAGACGACCACGCCCCCCGATCCCGCCATGGCACGACAGCGCGCCGCCGACTCGGCCTTCCGCAGCGACTACGCGAACTTCGCACGTTACCGCGACGCGAACGCGCAGCTCACCGCGCCGGCGCGAGGTGAAAAGCGGGTCGTGTTCATGGGCAATTCGATCACCGAAGGGTGGGTGAAATATTTCCCCACGATGTTTGCCGGCAAGGCGTACATCGGTCGTGGGATCGGCGGCCAGACGACGCCGCAGATGCTGGTGCGCTTTCACGCCGATGTGGTGGCACTCAAGCCTGCGGCCGTCGTGATCCTCGGCGGCACCAACGACATCGCCGGGAATACCGGTCCATCGTCGCTCGGGATGATCGAGGAAAACCTGATGGCGATGACCGAAATCGCCCAGGCGAACGGCATCCGGGTGGTGCTCTCGTCGGTGCTGCCGGTGTTCGACTATCCGTGGAAGCGCGGCCTTACGCCGGCGCCGAAGATCGTGGCGCTGAATGCGTGGATGAAGGTGTACGCAGCGCGCGTCGGCGCCGTGTATCTCGACTATCACACCGCGATGCGCGACGATCGCGACGGCTTGCGCGCCGGGCTGGGTGATGACGGCGTGCATCCGAACGAAGACGGATATCGCATCATGGCGAAGCTGGCTGACTCCGCAATCGCGACGGCGTTGCGCAGCAGGAAGTGATGGTGAT
>JANMWU010000147.1:0-7683 GCA_031380785.1 Gemmatimonadaceae bacterium | reverse complement strand
CACGAGTGGGTTCGTGATTCTCGATGGCAACACCGCGGCCGCGCTGGGTGCGGTGTACGCCGGTGCGACGGTGGGTGCGTGGTATCCCATCACGCCGTCGACGTCACTGATGGAAGCGTTCAAGGGGTTCTGCGAAAAATTTCGCACCGATCCAGCAACAGGGAAAGCACGTTACTGCATCGTGCAGGCGGAAGATGAACTGGCAGCGGCAGGCATCGCGATCGGCGCTGGCTGGGCCGGGGCGCGCGCGTTCACGAACACGTCAGGCCCCGGCATTTCGCTGATGCAGGAGTTCATCGGACTCGCCTATTACACCGAGATTCCGGCCGTCTTCTACGATGTGCAGCGTACCGGTCCGGCGACTGGCATGCCGACGCGTACGCAGCAGGGCGATCTGATGTCGCTCGCGTACGCCTCGCACGGTGACACCAAGCACATCGTGCTCTTTCCGCGAAATCCCGAAGACTGTTTCCGGATGAGCGTCACCGCGTTCGATCTGGCCGAGCGTTTTCAGACGCCGGTGTTCGTGGCCAGTGATCTGGATATTGGCATGAATGACTGGATGTGTCGCCGGCTGACATGGGATGACACGTATCGTCCCGATCGCGGCAAGGTGCTGAACGCAGATGAGCTGGAAAAGGTGAAGAAATTCTCCCGCTATCTGGATGTGGATGGCGACGGCATCGCGGCCCGCACGCTGCCTGGTGTGCATCCGAACGGCGCATACTTCGTGCGCGGCTCGGGGCACGACAAGCACGGTGCGTACACCGAAGACTCCGACGCCTATCAGGAAGTGGTGGACCGACTGGCGCGAAAGTTCGCCGGTGCGGCCAACGTGGTACCGGCTCCTGAAATTCTTCGCCAGCAGTGGGCTGATGTTGGCATCGTCTCGCTCGGCGGATGCGACGCGGCAGTGCGCGAAGCTATCGATCAGCTACGCGAGCGCGGCATCGTGGCCGACTACATGCGCATCCGTGCCTTCCCGTTCGGTGCCGCGGTTAAGGAGTTTCTTGAGCAGTACGGCACGGTGTTTGTCGTGGAGCAGAATCGCGATGCGCAGCTGCGGTCGCTGCTCACGATCGAAACTGGTATGCCGCGCGACAGCATGATCTCCGTGCTCGATTACGGTGGCATGCCGCTCACCGCGCAGGTGGTGACGCTGGCGGTCGCGAATCATCTGACCGGAGCGCACACATGACGTCCATCGCGAAGCCGCCGGTCAGGCACCCCGGTCTGGCCAGAAATGAACTCGGCCTGTCGGTGCGCGACTACGAAGGCGCGATGTCGACGCTGTGTGCTGGCTGTGGGCATGATTCGGTGACGGCCGCGCTGGTGCTGGCGGCGTGGGAGCTGGCGCTGCCACCGCATCGTGCGGCGAAGATGAGCGGCATCGGCTGCAGTTCGAAAACGACGGCGTATTTCATGAAGCAGTCGCACGGCTTCAACAGCGTGCATGGGCGGATGCCGTCGGTGACCACGGGCGCCAACGCCGCCAATCGTGATCTCACTTACATCGGCATTTCCGGCGACGGCGATTCACTCTCGATCGGCCTGGGCCAGCTCTCGCACGCCATCCGACGCAACGTGCGGATGCTGTACGTGATCGACAACAACGGCGTGTACGGACTCACCAAGGGACAGTTCTCGGCCTCCGCCGACGTTGGCAGCACCTCGAAGAAGGGCGAGACGAATGTGCAACCGCCGATCGATCCCGTACTGCTGGCACTGACGCTCGGCGCGACGTTTGTGGCCCGCAGTTTTTCGGGAGACAAGGCACAGCTGGTGCCGATTCTCAAGGCCGGCCTGCTGCACAACGGCATGGCGTTGATCGATGTGATTTCACCGTGCGTGACCTTCAACGATCACGAAGGTTCAACCAAGAGCTACAAGTTCACGCGTGAGCATGAGGTGGAGATTTCAGCGGCCGACTTCGTGCCGCTCCGGCGCGAGATCACGGCGCCGGCGGCCGAGGCGGGTGTCACGTCGGTCACCATGCATGATGGGAGCACGGTGCGATTTCGGAATACGCACGAAGGGTACGATCCGACCAGCCGTGAGTCAGCGTATGCGCATGTGAGGGCGTGTCAGCTGCGACATGAAGTGGCGACGGGGCTGTTGTTCCTTGATGAGCGGGGGAGTGATATGCATACGGTGGCGAATACGGTGAGCACGCCGCTGGTTGATCTGCCGTATGAAGAGCTGTGTCCGGGGAATGCGGCGCTGCAGAAACTCATGGAGCGGTACAGGTAACGATAGAACTGACTGGGCTGGCTTTGTGCCTAACACTCAGTGAAACTGACGCTCTGCGAGATAAAAGTGACACATCGCGACCGGCGCTCCAGCAGTGGCCGCACTGCCTCCTGCTTTTAAAAGCATCACTTAACATTCGTCAGACTCGTGCTATGGTCCTCCGCCCGCCCCGTTGGTACACCTAAGAAAAGTGTCTTCGGAACCTGGGGCAGCTCAGTCGCGGCAAGAGGCGATCGACGAGAGAGTAAGAGCCGCTGCAGCAAACCGGAGCTGATGAAAAGACGGGTGAACGCATCTTCCCTGTGACAGTGTCCGCTCGTCCGACTCTTGGAAGCGATTGACCGTCATAGCTGTCTTCTTGATTCCGTGCTGAACCAGAAAACGTCACTCTTTGCGCATAGTTTAGGTGCCAGTCGGTGCAGAACTTGTCAAGAGCGGGCACAAACCGTCGAGCTATGTTCGTGGCATACTGTGCGCCCCACAAATTCGTCGCGCAGTGCGATTACCAGAGTGATATGTCACAGGTATAGCAGGTTCACGTCATATGTGGTGAAGAGCTCGCTGATCAATTCTGTTATCGCTGGCGTCTTCGATTCAAAGCGCCCGGTTCCGCAGATATTGATAACATCTGTTTTCGCTGGTAATTCGGCGGCACGAATGCGCGGACGGCTGAGAGCGGCGGGCGCCAATCCGACCACGAAAAGCGAAAGTGCTCAAGGTTCGGCTCGTTTTTGGTCGGTGTCCGAATGTGAGTGACCTCGGATCGCGTCGGGCGCCTGATCGAAATCGAACCGACGTTTAGGTGGCATGATGCAGCGAGTGCGGCGACTGCTCACCACAACGCGGTACCAGCAGCTCGCCGAAGTACTAGGTGATTTACTAATGCAGCGCTACGAATGTCGCATCGGCATCAGATCACCGAGCAGAGTGGCCAGCCTAGTTCGCGTCGGGAGTCTCATCTGCTGCGTGCATCGAGTGATGATTCCATCTGTGGTCGCCGGATCGGCCTGCTCCTACCGCAGTGATGCGAGCATGGAGTCTGTTGCGCGCGGATATGCCGGATGACGAGAGTCGGCCATTCCTCAACCGATCGTGCCAACAGTTGCCATCAGGACGTACGGCCAGCCTCGTGCATAGGCCCGCGGTGATTCATCCGGACACTCCATCTGTGTCGGCTACAGCGTCTTCGCTCAGTCATCGCCCGGCGCTGGCGCTACCGGTAGCGGAGTCCACGCCTGACTGAGCACACGCACCGCATTGCCGCCCAGAATTCCGGCGATGTCGGCGTCGGCGTATTTCCGCCTGATCAGCGCCTCAGTGAAATCGAACATCCGCTTCGGGTGGTCGAGCCCCTCGATGTCGATCTTTTCGCGGAAGGCATAGCTGCCCTTGTAGCTCTCTTTCAACTTCTTGTACTGATCCGGCGGCATGTCGTCGTAGCCATCGAGATCGATGTCGCTGCCGATGCCGACATGCTCCACACCGATCATCTTCGCCACGTAATCCACGTGGTTGATGACATCTTCGATCGTAGTCGGTTCGCGATCCTTCACAAAGTTGCGCACGCCAGTGATGCCCATCACGCTTCCCGCCTTGCCGCAGGCGCGGATGACGTCATCGGGTTTGCACCGCGGATGCGCCGGGTTGAGCGCGCGGGCGTTCGAATGCGTGATGAGCACCGGCCGCTTCGACGCCTCGAATGCATCGAGCGACGTCCGATCACCGCAGTGACTGACGTCCACCGCCATGCCGACGCTGTTCATCTTCGCTACCAGCGCGATGCCAAAATCGCTCAAGCCTTCGTCGCGTCGCTCAGTTGAGCCATTGCCGTACATGTTGCGCGTGTTGTACGTCAGCTGCGAGATCCGCTGGCCAAGCGCGTAGAACTGGTCGACGTCCTTGAGCGTGCGGAAGTGCTCCGAGTTCTGCACGCCAAGAATCAGCCCGATTTTCTTTGCTGCCTTGGCACGCGCGAAATCATCGGCGCTGTCGATGCGCGTGAACGCGTCGGTGTGGGCGGCGATGAAGCCGTTGAAGCCGCTCAGGAACCAGAAAGTGTTTTCGTACACATCGGGCCCGCCGGTGCCGGTGGCGGGATGAAACACGGTGATGCCGGAATCGCGGAAGCGTTGCAGATCGGCGCCGGTGAAGGAGTCGGGGTTGCGCATCCACTTTTCGTTGTTCGGGCCAAGCGCGAGCAGGCCGAGCATGTCGACCACTACCGATTCCTGCACCAGCTTGATGCAGCGTGCGGAGTACTCGGTGTCCGAGTCGGCGAAGAGCCGGAACTGGCGGCGGGCAATGAATGGGGCGCCGACCGCAGCGATGGTGAGGTGGCGGACGAAGTCGCGTCGGGAGGACGACATTTGCGGCGTGGGTGGGAGGGCGCGCGGACAGACATCGAAGCGCGGCGCGGACGGCCGCACGGCGCGAGTATGGAATCCTTCGCGCGGGCTCGCAAGCCGGAGCGATGAAATGCCGCTGCCGAGGCGTCTCACACACTGGACTTCCCGCTTGCACTGGGGAATTCTCCGTTCGAGGGCGGCGCGCCGCTTACCTGCGACCGGCCCGCTCATTCCTCTTTCGATACTTCAGCGATGTTGTCTGTCACCCAATCCCGTCCGCTCTTCCGCGCCATCGGCACTCTGGTGATCGTGGGCTCGCTCGCCGCCTGCGGAAGCAGCAGCAGTGGCACCACTGCCGTGGAGCCGCCTGTAACCGGAACAATTGCACTGACATTGCTGCCGGGCAGCCTGAGCGTCGCGGCCGGAAGTACGGGCAGCGTCGGGCTGTCGATTTCGCGCGGTGGCGACTTCGCGGGCGCGGTGCTGCTCGCCGCTGCAGGTGTGCCAGCCGGTGTGTCGCTCACATTCGGTTCGAGCACAGTGGCGGCTGGCGTCTTCTCGACATCGGTAAATGTCAGCGTCGCGGCGGGCACGGTAGTACCGTCGACCCCGATCACCATCGTCGGCACCGGCAGCGGCCTCACATCGCCGGCAGTGACGCTCACTTTCCGCACGTTGTAGGTCCTCAGCACAATGACGGTCGCGATCACGCCGGCACTCTTACCGGTTCTGGTTGCTCGGCTTTTTTCGGATGAAGAACAGGCGACGGCGGTAACGCTGCTCGCCGCGCATGCAGGCCGCGCGAACCATCCGGAGGTGGTCCGCGTGCAGGCACAATAGGGTTATCACTCATCAGCTGTTCGCTCCAGGCCGCCTGGACTGCTTGGGATTGTCAGTCGAGCAGCTTGGTGAGAGCGGAGCCCTTGTGTGCGGCAACATGGTCGGTCTTGCTGCTCTTGATCTCGTATTGCGGCGACTCTGTGCTTGCGCGATGCGTGTGGCCTTTGTAGTCAAAGTCGTGGGTATGAACCCGGATGATCGTGCCGCTGACGTGGCCGGCTTCGGAGTTCCAGCGGACCCGATCTCCAACCTTAAATGGCTCAGCCAACTGTACCTCCTGGAGCGCGGAAACCCGATCTGCCATTCCAAAATGCACTTCGACGCCCCATCTGCAACAAGTGACGACACTCGATTCATTGCTGGCGGAGGTCCGCGCGTGTCGCGCCTGTGTCAACGTCCTGCCACTACACCGGGTCTGCGGCCCGTCGTAGAAATGTCAGCGACCGCGCGCATCCTGATCGCCAGTCAGGTACCGGGCACTAAGGTGCACAATAACGGTATTCCTTTTTCGGATGCGTCCGGAGCTCGCTTGCGCACCTGGATGGGCGTGACGTCGGAAGAGTTCTACGACGAGAGCCGGATCGCAATCGTGCCGATGGGGCTGTGCTATCCTGGGCGCTTGCAAACCGGGGGTGACGCGCCTCCGCGTCCCGAATGCGCACCGCTGTGGCGTGAGAGACTGCTAGCGCAAATGCCCGACCTGCGACTCACACTGCTGGTCGGCACTCATGCCCAGGCTCATGCGCTGGGGCGTGGCAAGATGACCGCACGCGTAATGAGGTTCCGGGAGCAGTTGCCCGGCATTTTCCCGCTGCCGCATCCATCATGGCGCACGCGGCACTGGGCGGTGAGGAATTCGTGGTTCAAGGCGGACGTGCTTCCCGCACTGCGCGGCGCGGTCCAACGTGCGCTCGTATGAACCCAGTCGAAAATCTCCCAATTCATACGATTGGCCACTCGACGAGGAGCATCGCCGAATTCGTTGATCTGCTGAAGGTGGGTCGGGTCGAGTTGGTCGTCGATATCCGGAGCATTCCGCGATCGCGCACTAGTTCAGGGTTCAACCTCGATTCGCTGCCCGAAGCACTCTCGGACTGGCAGATCGGTCATACGCACATCATCGAATTGGGCGGACGCCGGCCAAAGTCAAAGACCGTCCCACCTGAGGTCAACGGCTTCTGGACCAACCAGAGCTTCCACAATTACGCAGACTACGCGCTGTCGGACGAGTTTCGTCTCGGTTTGTTACGCCTTACGGAACTGAGCTGTGAGCGGCGGTGCGCGATCATGTGCGCCGAAGCCGTCTGGTGGCGCTGTCACCGACGCTTCGTCGCCGACTATTTGCTTCATCAGGGAAGAGCCGTCTTCCACTTGATGGGGACTGCGCGTATCGACGTTGCAACGCTGCAGCCAGCGGTGCGGGCGCACGGCGATGTGCTCACCTATCCTGCGGTTTGAGGCGATGACGATCGGAACGGAACAGCCCACTACCGGTTGTTTTTCCCGACCACGGAGGCGCGTCGTGGCGAACACAATTGGCGGTGCCTCGATGGCGGCAGGGTTGTTGCGCGCGCCCGCTTGCACGTAGGTAATTTCGCACGATGTAGAATCGTGAAGCGCGCGCAGGCGATCCGGAGTTCAAATCTGGATTAGCGCGACGTGCTGCCGTCGGCGGCGGCCCGGTACGACCACGTAGGTTGCCGCAATTGCTCCCAACCCCGCACATATGCTCCTCATCTACGGCGCGAACGGTTACACCGGGCAACTGATCGTCGAGGAGTGCGTGCGACGCGGACTGCGGCCGATCATCGCCGGCCGGCGCGCGGAATCACTGACGGCGATGGCAGCCGCGCACGGTCTCGAAACGCGCGTCGCGTCGCTGGATGATGCAGCCGCACTCACAACGATGCTGAACGGCGTGCGCGTGGTGCTGCATTGCGCCGGACCATTCTTTCGCACATCGAAACCGATGCTGCGCGCCTGCCTCGCCAGCCGTGTGCACTACCTCGACATCACCGGCGAGATCGGGGTGTTCGAGGCGTGCAAGGCGAAGCATGACGACGCGCAGCAGGCAGGCATCGTGGTATTGCCGGGCGTTGGTTTCGACGTGGTGCCGACCGACTGTCTGGCGGCGCGACTCGCCGAAAAGCTTCCCGGCGCGCGGCTACTCGAACTGGCATTTTCCGGCGGTGGCGGATTCAGTCGCGGTACGCTGAAGACGATGGTACTCGGCTCGCCGCAGGGTGGT
>JANMWU010000142.1:0-2187 GCA_031380785.1 Gemmatimonadaceae bacterium | reverse complement strand
ACCTTCCGCGTCTACTCGTCAGCGCTGATTGAAGAGAACAAATGGCGCGCCGTGCGCTACGGCCTGGGCGGAAAGCTGATCGACTTCGGCAAGCAGATCGAACTGCCCGCGCCGCAGCTGATCCGTGAATTTCTCGACTGGTTTCTGGGCGACATCGTCGATGAATTAGGCACGCGCAAGGAAGTTGAGTACGCGTACAGGATCCTGGCCGAGGGGTCGAGTGCGGATCGGCAGCTGGCGACATTCGCGAAGACGAACGATCTGAAGGCGGTGGTGGATCAGCTGATCATCGAAACCGCTGAAGGCGTTACGGAGCTGCCCGAGGCGCCTGGGAGTTCAGCGGTCGCATAAGGCTTTCTGCGTACGCCATCAGGGTCGCGGACCATTCCAGCTCCGCCGGCTCAGTCACCTCCGAAGGGTCCCCATTTCATGCCGCTCCTGCTGGCGCCCGCACGCCGTGGCGTGTTGCGTGCACGCAGCAAGCACGCGAGGCGTGGCGGCGTACCGATCGGCTGTGTGCTCCTGGTTGTCCTGCCGGTGGTGCTCCTTGTCGCAGCGATGGTGTGGTACGACACGACATCGGTGACAATCAAGGGCGTGGTCGTCCGCAAGCAGGAGACCGTCAAGCTCTACACGAACATTCCCATGGTCGACGAGCCCTTCACGGAGCGAAAGCTGCTCCTGCACGTTCGCTACACGCCGCCGGACTCCCCCATGATCACCTGGGGAGTGAAGACACCCGCCAATCGTTTCGATCGCACGCATATCGGCGACGAGGTGTCGCTCCGCTACCTGAAGGCGTGGCCGCGGATCACCGTCGGTCTTGACGATCGCTCGGCGGTCGATCGGCTGCGTGACGCGCGCGCCGCTTTCGCCGACCGCGCCGCTACGTGGTACCTGTGGGAGATGACCGGGTTTGCCATCCTTGTGCTGTGTGGCACGATCGGCGGCTGGCTGATGCTCGTCGTGACGTGCGCGTTTCTCGCGTGTTCCATACCGCTGTTCTTCGCCGATCGCGGCCCGCAGCCGGTGCCCGCCGTCGCCGCGACGGCGGTCGTCGGTGAAACCAGGCGTGTGGATAGGACGCCCCGGTGGGGCACGGACAACTCGCATCTCGACGCACGCAACCTGACGCAGTCGTACGAGTCCGTCGAATTGACCTTCGTTCCCGGACCTGGTCGCGACTCGGTTCGAGCGGTCGATGCGATCGACGCCGCTTCCGCCGGGGCATTGGCTACGGGCGCGTCGGTTGCGATCCGGTACGACATGGCGAGGCCGCGCGCTGCACAGCTGGCGCGGGGGACGCGGACGTTCCGGTCGAGAAACCGGTTTGACTTGTGGCCGGAGACGCTGGCGCCGGGGGTGTTCGGCATGCTGGTGCTGCTGGTGCGACGGAAGCGACGCCAGAGCGCTACGCCGAGGACTGAATAGTGATGCGATCGTCGATCGAATTCGATCGCGGCCACTGTGCGTTCACGCTTTTGGTTTTGGCGGCCCGCCAATCGCGAAGAATGATGACGCAATGGTAGCGGCGTGCTCTGGCCTGAGGGCCGTGCGGTCGGGGCGCTGTTTAGCTGGATCCGGCCGCTCCAGACCGAATTCAAAGAAGACACTGTTTTTTTCCGCATCGTGTGGGACGACGCCGGCCTTGGAACAGTGAATCATTTCGTGAATGAGCGTGGCGTTCGACAGGTCGACCTGCTCGGTATTCAGCAACGCGAATGGGAGAAACAGCTGCCCGCCAACACTCCTGTTTCGGATCGTGTGGCCGAAGTCAAAATTGCCAAGGCGACAGACGATGACCCGGAGAACGCCAGGCTGTCCCGGCACGAGATCCTCGCAGCGCTTGCGCAGCTCGTTCACGTTGTCGCCTTCGGCAGCCGGATTGACCAGGACGCGCTCCACGAACTTGACCACACCGCTGGTCCCGATGCTTCTCTCCGCGACAAACTGCACCCCGTGTTGCGACAGGCAGTCGCGCGCCAGCTCGATCTCTCTGCCCAGTGGAAACCCGTCCGCTTGCGCATTGGATGCGAACAACACGACGATCCTCGCGACTCCACCGAGCTGTTTGTTCGCGACTGCCTTGGGGGCGGTCGGCCCGACACTCTTTGCGCCTCGCAATTCTGAGCCTCGGGCCGCGATCGACAAGGCTTCGGCGCGCGGTGCCGCGCTGGTGCCGATACG
>JANMWU010000124.1:0-2987 GCA_031380785.1 Gemmatimonadaceae bacterium | reverse complement strand
AGCGACGCTATACCGACGACGAAGTGGCCGCGATCTTCGAAGCGGCGACTGAGGGCCCGCGATCAACGGCGCTGCAGCGCGGTTCGCCGGATGGACTCACCCTCGCCGACCTGCAGCAGATTGGCGTTCAGGTCGGGCTGGCGCCCGACGTCGTGGCGCAGGCGGCTCAGCAACTCGAATTGCGGCCGCAATCGGCGTCGGAGACATTCCTCGGCATGCCGGTCGGCGTCGAACGAACTGTCACGTTGAATCGATTTCTCACCGATCGCGAGTGGGAGAATCTCGTCGGCGAGCTTCGGGCCGTCTTCCGCGCCAATGGCAAGAGCAGCACGTCGGGTTCCTTCCGGCAATGGAGCAACGGCAACCTCTGCGCATCGCTCGAACCGACCGAACACGGGCACCAATTGCGTCTCTCGACGTTCAAAGGATCTGCGCGGCCCGTTATGGCAGTCGGCGCTGGAGCCGCCGCCGCCGGCGCCATGGTTTGGGTGACTGCGATTCTCGCCGGGCAGCTGAATGCGGGGACGCTGCTGGGGACCGCGCTGCTGGCCGGCGGTGGTATTGCACTGGCTGCCAGCAATGCACTGCGACTCAAAAGCTGGGCAGTCCTGCGCGGCCGTCAACTGGAGTCGATCGCGTCGCGCGTCGCGATGGCATCTGCATCCCTCCCGCCTGGCCCGCCGTAAATCGCTGAATGACGCAAACCACGGACACATCACCGATGTCTGAATTCCGTTCCGCCGCCAGCCGCCAACTCCTCACGCTGATGATCACAACCGGCGCACTCGCACTCGCCGCCTGCCACAACGTGCAGCTGTCGCCGCAGGCCGAGGCGGTACGCGTGCTCCGCGATGCGTCGCAGGTGTCACGGTGCCGCTTTGTCGACGACGTGGTGTCGTCCGACCGGCTCAGTGGTGGGCTGATCAATCGCGAAAAAGCCGAGGAAAACGCGTACAAGATTCTCAAGCAGAAGACCGCGAAGCTTGGCGCGAACACGGTGCTGATCAGCAGCTCGACGTCGGGATATCAAGGCGCGGGCATGAAGGGCAAGGCGTACTCTTGCAGCGCATCGTGATCGCGTTGTTCTGAGGAACAACGAGTAACGGCGGCAGGCAAACTGCCTTGCCGCCGTCAGACCGCGGATCCCCCTCCGGCGTCAGCGACGCCCTGCCCGACGAGCCAGCGCCTTCGGGTTCACCGGGCCTTTCCCGCTTCGGTTGCAGGCGCGACTTCATTCAGTTTGCCCGTCGCGACGTCGTAGATGTAACCGTAAATCGGAATGCCGGCGGGCACCAGCGGATGATTTCTGATACGTGACACATCATCCACAACGCTCTGCGCGTTGTCCGAAATCGTGAGCCAGTCGATGTAACGCGCCTCTTCGGATCCCGGCCCTTTCCCGGTGTTGAACCAGCCGGCGCTTCCCAGCGACGCCGTGTGCAGGCTCCCGGAAAGCAATCCGCGCATCACGTCGTCGGAAAACAATTCCATACCGCAATTGGTGTGGTGTATCACAAACCACTCGTTGGTGCCGAGCAGTTTGTGCGAGATCACCAGCGATCGGATGGCATCGTCGGAGGCGCGACCGCCGGCGTTGCGGATCACATGTGCGTCGCCTTCCGCCAGCCCTGCATACTTGGCCGGGTCGAGTCGCGCGTCCATGCAGGTGAGAATCGCGAAGTGTCGTGCCGGCGGCAGCGCGAGCGTCGCTTTGTTGCCGAAGCTGCGGACGTACGCGTTGTTCGCCGACAGCACTTCGTTCAGGATGTCACTCATCCAACCAACTCCGCTGCGGGCGCCGCGATTTTCAGTGCGTGGTCCAGATCGACCACCAGATCCTTTACGTCTTCAATGCCAACGGACAAGCGAATCAGATCCGGTGTGACGCCACACGCCAGACGCTCGCCTTCCGAGAGCTGTTCGTGCGTCGTGGACCAGGGATGGATCACGAGGCTCTTCGCATCGCCGACATTCGCCAGCAGCGAGAACAGCTTCAGTTCCTTGATCACCTTGCGCGCGGCGTTCTCCTGCTCGTCTACCGTGGCCTCATCGCCCGCGTTCACGCCGAAAGTCAGCACGCCGCCGTAGCCGCCGTTGAGATACTTCGTTGCCAATTCATGCGAAAAATGCGACTTGAGGCCTGGATACTGCACCCACGACACCGACGGATGCGTCTCAAGGAATTCGGCCACCGTGAGCGCGTTGGCGACGTGGCGTTCGATGCGCAGATGCAACGTCTCCAAACCCTGCAGCAGCAGGAACGCATTGAATGGCGAGAGCGCGGCACCAATGTCGCGCAGCAACAGCACCCGCAGTCTCAGCGCAAACGCCGCATTCACCGGCCCGTTGCCAAGATCAACGGCGCTGAACGCATCCGCAAACACGAGTCCATGATACGCGCCTTCCGGTGTGTCGTACAGGGCCTTGAAACGCGGTGAATTCTTCCAGTCAAATCGACCACCGTCTACAACCACGCCACCAATCGCGGTGCCGTGACCGCCGATCCACTTCGTCGCCGAGTGCAGCACGATGTCGGCGCCATGTTCAATCGGGCGGCAGAGAATCGGCGTGCCGAAGGTGTTGTCCACCACCAGCGGAATGCCGGCCGCGTGCGCGACGGCCGCCAGCGCCTCGAAATCGGGCACGTCGAGCTTCGGATTGCCGATCGTCTCGACATAGATGGCACGTGTCTTCTCGTTGATTGCATTCGCGAACGCGGCGGGTCCGTGCGCGAGATCTACGAACTTCGTGTTGATACCGAGTCGTGGCAGCGTGTGTGCGAGCAGCGCGTAGGTGCCGCCGTACAGCGACGTCGAGGCCACAATCTCGTCGCCCGCCTGCGCCAGGTTGAGCAGCGCCAGCGTCTGCGCCGCCTGTCCGCTGGCGGTTGCGACGGCGGCCACACCACCTTCAAGCGATGCAATGCGCCGCTCGAACACATCGGTGGTGGGATTCATGATGCGCGTGTAGATGTTGCCGAACGCGCG
>JANMWU010000113.1:0-3019 GCA_031380785.1 Gemmatimonadaceae bacterium | reverse complement strand
CGTACACGCTGGTCAAGAAATCCGAGCGGTTGAGCGACCTGCTTCAGCGCGCCGGCGGCCTGACCACTGAGGCGTACGCCGACGGTGTGAACTTCACCCGGCGGCGCAATCGCGTCGGCCGCATTGGCGTTGATCTGCCGTCGGTGCTCAAGAGCGCGCAGGATCAGGACAACATCATTCTCTTCGACGGCGACTCGATCACGATTCCACGGTACGATGCCGTGGTTCGCGTGGACGGTGCCGTGAACTCACCGACGGCGCTGCCGTTCGTCAACGGCAAGGACATGCAGTACTACATCCGCGCGGCTGGGGGTGGCCGTCTCGACGCCGACCTGCCACGCACGTACGTCACGCAGCCGAACGGCCGCGTGGACGCCGTCTCGCGACGCTTTCTGTTCCCCGACGGACAGCCGACCCCGCGAGCCGGAGCAATCGTGACAGTGCCAAAACGCGATCGAACCGAACGGCAGGACAATCTTGCGGCACGCACGCAGACAGCATCGATCATTGCAACATTCGCCACTGTGCTGGCATCGCTCGCAACGATCATTATCCAGCTTCGAAAGCTGCCCTAGCCTTCGGAATCCAATGCCAGGTCCATCGCTGCCGCCACGCGAGACGCCGGGTGCGCCGTCGCTGCTGCGGAGCGGTGCGCTCAGCCTGTTCACCAGTGCCGCGCCGCTGCTGGTGGCGCTGATGGCGCTGCCGGTGCTCACCCGACAACTCGGCACCGAGCGGCTCGGGCTGCTGGCGCTGGCCTGGGCCTGGCTCGGATACGCGGCACTGCTCGACTTCGGACTTGGTCGCGCACTGACACGAATGATCGCCGCCTCGGATGTTGGCGAAACGCTGGAGGCACCGATCGGCGCCTTTATTGCCACGGCGCATCTCGCACTCGCCGCTGTCGGTATCGTTGTGGGTTGCATCGGCGCCGCGATCGCACCCTGGTACGTCACAAGCGTGCTGCACGCCTCGGCTGCGTTGCGCGCTGATGCCATCTGGGGTGCCGTGATTTTTGCGCTCACGGTGCCGCTGATCACGGGATCGAGTGTGCCGCGCTCCGTGCTCGAAGCGCGACAGCAGTTCCGCGATGTTAATCTGGTCCGACTGCCGGTGAGCGTCGGTACCTTCGCGGTTCCGCTGCTGCTGCTGCCGTTCAGCACATCGCTTACTGCGATCGCACTGTTGCTCAGCGCCGTGCGCGCATGGGCGTGGTGGCGATACGCCACGCTCGCGCGCAAACTGATACCGGGCGCTGACGCGCATTCGCCGGGGGCCGCCTACCTGCGCCCACTGCTGCGTGCGGGCGCCTGGATGACCGTGAGCAATGTGCTCAGCCCACTGATGACGATCGCCGACCGTTTCGTCATCGGTGCACTCATCTCGGTGAGCGCGGTGGCGTTGTATGCTGTGCCGTGGGAAGCGGTGACAAAACTGTGGATCGTTCCGGGCGCGCTCACAATGGTGCTCTTCCCCGCAATCGCGCGCGCGGCGACGTCCGAACCCGAGCAGATGATTCCGTTGCACATCGCCAGCGTGCGCCTGCTGACGCTGATCGTAGCGCCGATCTGCGCCGTCGCATGTCTCCTTGCACCGTGGTTGCTGCGACTCGCCGGAGGTGCGGCGTACGCCGGTGAGAGCGTCGACGTGCTGCGCATCCTTGCAATCGGTGTGGCGGCCAATTGTGTGGCGACGGTGCCATTCACTCTGCTGCAGGCCTGTGGACGGGCGCGCTGGACAGCCACGCTGCATCTGCTGGAAATCATTCCGTTTGCCGCAGCACTCTGGTTCGGCGTGTCGCGCTGGGGCATAGTCGGCGCTGCCATCGCGTGGACGGTGCGCGTGCTCATCGACGCAGCGCTGATGTTCTGGCGCGCTCAATCAGTCGCGCCACTGCCAGCGTCGAGTCTGGCGCTCAGCGTCGCTGGCGTGCTCGCTGTCGCGGCGTGCGCGCTGATCGGGACACTCGCGCCCGACGCGAATGTGGCCTCGTTGATCATTGCGGTGCTCGTCGCCGGCGTGATCCCTGTCCTTCTCTGGAATCAGCGGTCGGTTGCCGAGCGAATTGTGCTCGAGCGCGCCGGCAGCAGGGTGTAGCGGGATGCTGGCGATCGTCGTCCTGCAGCATGGCAGATGGCGAGACTCTGTCAGTTGTCTGCAAAGCATTGTGCCGGCCGTTCTGGCAGGCCTGGCGCGCGTGATTGTCGTCGACAACGCCTCGCCCGATGACAGCGTCGCGCAACTGCACGCGTGGATCGGCGGCACACTGCCGCCAGTCGCGCGACCGGTGCACGACACGGTCGCCTCGCACTGGTGGCCGCTGACCGGCGCCGGCGCGGCATGGTGTGTCGCCCATGAGGCTTCAGCCACCACGTATGACAAGCTGTGGACGCTCGTAACGTCCTTCGACAATCGCGGTTTCGCCGGCGGCATGAACCAGGGAGTGCGCATCGCGCTCGCCGATCCGAACATCGATGCCGTGTGGCTGCTCAACAACGACACCATCATCGCGCCCGACGCGGTGGCTGCCGTGTGCGCAGCGGTCGCACAAGCGCCGGCTGACGTTGGCCAGTTCGGAACGACCGTCTGCTACTACGATCGACCCACGATCGTCCAATCGGTCGGATGGTGTCGATGGAACGCCTGGCTCGCGACCACACACCGCGTGCACGACGGCGCAAGCCTGTCGCAGCCGCTCTCCAGAGAGCCGCACATGCCTGGGTATGTGTATGGGGCATCGTGGATTCTGCGAGCTCAGGCACTGCGGGACATCGGCCTGCTGAGCGAGGAAAGTTTTCTCTACGGCGAAGAACTGGACTGGACATGTCGCGCCGCGCCGCGGTGGCGGGCACAGCTGATTGCCGACGCACTTGTGTGGCATCGGGAGGGCGCGAGTATCGGCGCCAGCCGCGATCGACCGGCCGCGCGCAGCGAACTCGTCGATCTCTGCGGCATCTCGGCCCGCCTTCGGCTGACGCAGCGTTTTTTCCCCGAGCGCCTGCCTGCCGTATATTCGAGT
>JANMWU010000106.1:0-4428 GCA_031380785.1 Gemmatimonadaceae bacterium | reverse complement strand
GTTGCTTCACCGGCCAAGCTCGCTGCATGACCCGGTCCCACGATCCATCCGCCGTACAAACCGACATTGATCCACATCCACACCGCAGTCGACGCCAGAAATGTCCGACGCGCCGACGTCGCCGTGCACTGCGTGCGCTCGGCATGGATGATATACACTGCGTAAATCGCGA
The DNA here is from genome assembly GCA_031380785.1 of Gemmatimonadaceae bacterium. Taxonomy (GTDB): domain Bacteria; phylum Gemmatimonadota; class Gemmatimonadetes; order Gemmatimonadales; family Gemmatimonadaceae; genus JACMLX01. Next base: position 4,256 of record JANMWU010000106.1, on the reverse strand, counting down.
CACCGGTGGAGACCGCCCACGCGGCGAGCTTCGTCCATTCATTGCGCTGCAACGCGACGATGATACCCGTGACCAGCCACCAGAATCCGACGACCGCCAGCGTCCCCTTCCCCACCGCTGTCCAGTGCTCGTGAAGCCACGAAGCCCACGGACCGCGCGGCTTGGACTCCGCGCCAGCGAGCTCGCCCGGCGCTGCCGCGGTGACGTCGCGCGGCGCTGTCATCCGACTTCCTTCGCCAGCGCCACGGCGCCCGCTATGGCACGCGCATCGACCACCGGCAGCGGTACGTACCGCGCCCCCATCGCATCGGCAATCCTGCGCGCCATAGGCTCCGGGCGCGGCGATGTATCGATCAACACCGCCGACAGATTGCTCGCGCGAAACTGCGTCGCCGCATCCATCGCATCGCGCATCGACTCGCTCCGCCCACCCTTGCCGTCACGCGCCACATTCGCGCGGCCGTCGGTGAGAAACACCACGACGGGCATGGTGCCGCCTCGTCGCGCCGCGACGCCCGCCGTGATCGCCGCATCGATCGCACTCGCCAGTGGCGTACCGCCGCCACCCGGCAATGACGCCAGCAGCTTCCGCGCCCGCGCCAACGCCCGCGTCGGCGGCAACAGCACCTCGGCCGCTGTGCCACGGAACGCAATCAGCGACACACGATCACGACGCGCGTAGCTCTCGGCCAGCAATGCTTCGACGGCACCTTTCGCTTCGCCCAGTCGCTGCGCGGCGGCAGATCCCGATGCATCGACCACAAAGATCACCGACGTCCCTGCCCGTTCGACGTAGCGACGGATGCGGAAGTCATCGCGCTCAACGATCAGCGAGCGCACCGGTATTCCGCGCGCGGCACTCGCCTTCGCACGCGCACGCTGCCACGGCGCCGCCGCGCGCAGCGTCTCCAGCACGTGCAGTCGCCGCACGCCATCCGGCTTGCCGCGACGCGCCGTCACCTGACGCCCGCGGATCCAGCTTTCTTTTTCAGCACCGGCGCGGCCGAGCTCCTGACTTGGACGCTGCACACGCGCCAGCAATTCCGCGAGCAATTCGGGCGGAATCGCCGCCGTGACCGCGTCAACAAGTCGGTCGTCCCACGGCCTGTCATCGGGCGTATCGGTCGGCGGATTCTGCGCGCTGTCTTCGGGCGGCGGCGGCTCGGGCTGTGCGTCCTCTGACTCGGGTGGCTCTTCCGGCGCGGATGTCGGAACGCGTGTCGCGCGCGGCGCCAGCACCAGTTGCGCCGCAAGCGCCACATCGGCTTCCTCAACTGCGCTGCGACCGTCGAGCGCTGACAGTGCCCGGGCCGTCCACAGCGCGAGTCGCGGCGCGCGTTCAGATGCGATTCCGAATGCAACGCACAGCGTGCCGATGCCGACCATCACTGCATCATCGGCGAACACCTGCGGCAGCATGGCACGCGCCACAGCAATTGTGCCGGCGTCCGGCAGCATCGACTCGTCCACGCGCACATCGCCATCCAGCACCAGCGCCAACCGGTCGCGCAGCGGTGCCGCTACGCCCCACACAGCCTCATCGCTTTCGTCAATCGCAATCAGCGTGAACTCAGCGTCGAACTCCGCTCGCACACCATCACGAAGTACCGTCGCAATACCGGTATCCATCACCGCGCCCAGTCGCGCCTGGGTGGCCACCGGCATGCGCTCAATCAGCGGAATCACAACCACGCCACCGTCTGCATCCGCCACCACGCCGCGCTCCGCCACGGGAATGCCGGTGGCAATAGTTGCAGCGAGATCGAGTCCGCCGAAAATGCGATCATCGGTGGCGGTGGACGGAAGGCGCAGCACCTTCACGTTTTGCGGGAGTCGCGCACGCAACGCCGCGATCCACTGCTGCGCGCCGGACGACGAATCACGCAGCACGATGCCGCCAATGCGGTGACCCGCCACAGCCAGCACACCAAGCGCCGCAGCCGATCGCGCACGATTGGCCGCAATGGAGTCGGTCGATGATGACACTGGCGTCAGCGCCGTCACTACGCCGCGCCGTAGATGGTGGCAATCGCGCGCGAAACGCGAGTGCCGCTGCCGCCTTCATCCAGCACGTTGCGGCGCAAACGATGCCGCAGCGCCATCGGCGCCACCGCCTTGATCTGCGTGTCTGTCACAATCTTGTGGCCATCCAGCGCCGCGGCCGCACGCGCCGCGCGCAGCAATGTCAGTTCGCCGCGCACACCATCGGTGCCCAGTTCCACGCACAGCTGCACGGCTTTGTGTAGCACCGCGTCAGGAACCTGCACCGTCGACAGTCGCTTCCGCGCCGCCATAATGCGTGTGCGCACCGCCGCATCTGCCGCTTCCCAGGTGGCAAGGAATGCGGTCGAGTCGCGCTCATACGCGTCGCGTCGCCGGATGACTTCCACGCGCTGCGCGACGTCGTTGCTGGTGCGCACTTCCACACTCAGACCAAAACGATCGAGCAGCTGCGGACGCAGATCACCCTCTTCCGGGTTACCACTCCCAACGAGCACAAACCGCGCCGGATGCCGCACACTCACGCCATCGCGCTCCACCACGTTCTCGCCAGTCTGCGCAACGTCCAGCAGCAGATCGACGAGATGATCTTCCAGCAGGTTCACTTCATCCACGTAGAGAAATCCGCGGTGCGCGCGCGCCAGCAGCCCCGGTTCAAAGGCTTTCTCGCCGTTGCGCAGCGCCTTCTCGATATCGAGCGCGCCCACCACGCGGTCTTCGGTGGCGCCAAGCGGCAGATCGATCACCGGAACGCGTTTGTCGGTGACCGGAAGCTTGCCACGCGTTGCGTGCCGCGCGCGGTCCTGGCACTCGTCGCAACGCGCGCCGTTAGCGCTCGGATCGCATCCATAGCGACAGCCTTCAACCGCCTTCATGCTGGGAAGCAGCGCCGGGAGCGCGCGCACGACGGTCGATTTTCCGGTTCCCCGATCACCAAGCACGAGCACGCCACCAACCGACGCATCCACCGTCGCGATCAGCAGCGCGAGCTTCATCTGCTCCTGTCCCACAATTGCACTGAACGGAAACGCAACGCGCACTCTGTCCCCCGAAATCGGTGAATCACTGTCTCATCGGAGAAGCTGCCCCCCACCTCACCGTCCAGCAAGCTTGACAGAGTGCCTGTCCGGCGCGCAGAACAGTGCAGAAGCGCGGCGGCCGGATTTTTGTCCGGACTGCGCAACACACACACTTTCCGTCCGCATCGCCGACCTTACATGTCTGATCGTCATAAGCCGGCTGGACTCGCGGCCGTTGCGCCGTCCGGGGTGACCGGCGCGGCCCAGCGTACCGAAATCGCCCAGCCTCGCCTGTCACTCATGGACAGAGCCGCCAACTGGCGCAACCGGATGGCCGCCTCGCCCGGATTTCAGCGCTGGGCCGGCTCGTTCTTCCTGACCCGCTTCATCGCCCGGCGGCACGCACGCCAGCTGTTCGACCTCTGCAGCGGCTTTGTCTATTCACAGGTGCTGTACGCCGGGGTGCAACTCAATCTCTTTGGCAAGCTGCGCAATGGGCCGCTGACCATGAGCGAAATCGCGGCCGCGATCGGGCTTCCACTCGAAGGCACTGAGCGCCTGGTTCACGCCGCGAGTTCGCTCGATCTGCTGGAGGCGACGCAGGATGGCCGCTGGCGGCTCACGGTGAACGGCGCGTCAATCGCCCCGAACACCGGTCTGGAGAAATTGATCGAGCATAACCAATTGCTGTATCGCGACTTACTGGATCCGGTGGCGATGCTGCGCGACCCACGTCGGAGCAAAACGGCGATCGCCGCCTACTTCCCGTACGGTGAAGCGGGGCGACCTGAAGACGTGGATCCGGTGGCCGCGGCGCGCTACAGCGACCTGATGGCGTCAACCGTTCCGCCGCTGGCGGAGGAAGTCCTTGACGCCTACCCGCTGGCTCGCCATCGGAAACTGCTGGACGTTGGCGGCGGCATCGGCGCCTTTCTGACGCTGATGGCCGAGCACGTCCCGACTCTGGAACTGATGCTGTTCGACCTGCCGGCGGTGGCGGTGCACGCGCGGGCCTATGTCGAGAAGAATGGTTTGGCGAGTCGGACCGTGGTGCACGCCGGAAATTTCCAGACTGATCGGCTTCCTGCCGGCGCTGACCTGATCACGCTGGTGCGCGTGCTGCTCGACCATGGTGATGGCGTCGCGCTTACAGTGCTGAGGCGCGCCCGTGAAGCGCTCGAGCCCGGTGGGACACTGCTGGTCGTCGAACCGTTCGCGGGCATTCGCGGCGCTGAG
>JANMWU010000102.1:0-13588 GCA_031380785.1 Gemmatimonadaceae bacterium | reverse complement strand
GTGATTCAAATCCGATGCTGCTCGAATGCATGGCGAGCGGTGTGCCGGTGATTGCGTCACGGAACACGGGGCAGCGCGATGTGGCGACGGCGGAGCTGTGCTATCCGCTGGTGCAGCAATCGGCGGTGCGTGGAATGCCGGCTGATGGCGGGACTGAGGGGTGGGGTGAGTCGTCGGTTGACGAGATCGTGGCGCAGCTCGAGATGGTGTTTGCGCAGACGAGTGCAGCGCGAAAGAAGGCGGCGGTGGCGGCAGAGTGGGCGAAAGGGTTTGGGTGGGAGGTGCATGCGCCGCGGTTGATTGAGCTGCTGGCGCCGATGATCAGGCGGGTGAAGGTGAGCTAACGACTCGAACTTTACCTGCTGCCCACTCACGAACGAGAGAGTTTCTGACGGTCACGAAGTGCTGCCGCAAAATGCAAGACGCAAAATGCAAGACGCAAAATGCAACACTGCGTGTTGATTCACTGTTCTTTTACGGTGAATGAACGGTGAATCGAGCCACGCACACGACGTAAGCGATTGACTGGTGGCATGTTAGGCGCACGCACGGTGCAATGTGGCTTGCAACGACGCACCGAAATATCGTAAGATGGTGCCCCGCCGCAGTGCCGCTTGAGTGGCTGAACGGCACTATTGCGCTTTCTCGCGCCGCGTACGATAGTCTGGTCACACCATGCGACGAAGCGTGGAATAAGTAGCGACTATTCCTTGCACGACCGCGGCCTGGCGCGCATCAGATGGAAACGCAAACCCTCCATTCCGTCCGCGGCGCTTTCGACGGATCGCGCCCGGCAATCGCCGGCCTTCGTGCCACAACGACAATCGTCACCGCTGAGTGGCTTACCCGTCACGCGATCTGCCCGATAGCGGCAGACGCCGATGGCTCGCTGCGGGTACTGGTGACGGCGAGCACGAATCCGCATTGCGTAGCAGAACTTCAGGTCGTGGCGGGGTGCGCGCTGAATACTGAACTCGCGACGCCGGACGCATTGGAGCGTGCGATCGAGCGATTTCGCCGGTTCGGCAAACGCGACGATCTCGAGCCAGAAGACGACGCAAATGAGTCCGGAGCCGACGCCGATGCGCGAGGCCTTGCCTCGCAGCCACCCGTCGTCCGCCACGTAAACCTTCTCGTTCGCGAAGCGGTCGCGCAGCAAGCGAGCGACATCCATCTCGAAGCCACGCGATCCGGCCTCACAACCCGCCTCCGGATCGACGGTGTCCTGACCGACGGCCCCGAAGCACCGATCGGCATGCATCACGCCATCGTGTCCCGCTGCAAGCTCCTCGCCGGTCTGGATATCTCGGAGCGTCGCCGCCCTCAGGACGGCAGAATTCGAATGCGGCTCGAGGACTACGAGCTTGACCTGCGCGTCAGTACCGTGCCGACGCTGCACGGTGAGAGCGTCGTCATCCGCCTCCTTGATCGCGGAAACAGACCCACCGCGCTGAGCGACCTTGGTATGCCGGAAAACATGCTGCCGGCTGTACTTGCGGCGGTCGCGAAGCCGCACGGCATGATTCTCGTCACTGGTCCGACAGGCAGTGGCAAGACCACGACTTTGTACGCGGCGCTGGCGGCACGCAGTACAGGATCGGAAAAGCTGATCACCGTTGAGGATCCGGTCGAATATCAGATTCCAGGTGTCACACAGGTGCCAGTCCATCACGGTGCCGGCGTGTCCTTCGCATCAGCTCTGCGCGCGATCCTGCGTCAGGATCCGGATGTGGTGCTGATTGGCGAGTTGCGGGACGCAGAGACGGCGTCAGTCGCGGTGCAAGCTGCGATGACAGGGCACCTGGTCCTGGCGACTCTCCACACCAACGATGCGCTGAGCGCATTCGCGCGATTGGTCGATCTGGGTGTACCGCCCTACCTCCTTGTCGATACGGTGGGCGCGGTGGTGGCGCAGCGACTTGTGCGACGGGTGTGTCGGGATTGCAGCGCTCCTTTTTCCATCACGTCCAGCGAGGCGCATTGGCTCGCCAGCGTGAGCAAAGCAACGCCACTGACGCTCCAGCGTGGCGTCGGCTGTGCCGTATGTCGCGGAACGGGCTATCGCGGCCGTGTTGGCATCTTCGAATCGGTCGCGCTGACGGAAGGACTCAGGCGTGCGATCGGTCGTGGTGAATCGCGTGACGCAATGCTCGTCGAGGCAATTCGCGGTGGAACATACCGAAGGCTGATCGACGATGGCATCGCGAAAGCGTGGTGTGGAACTACGACTCTGGCTGAGGTTCGTCGTGTCGCATCGGATCAGTAGAGCCACGGTGTGGGCATTGAGTCGGCGCGGCATGACGCTGCTCGAGCTGCTGGTAGTCCTTGCCGCGATTGCGGTGCTTGCGGCAGTTGTCGGACCGAGCCTGTTCCGAAATGTGGGTGACGCCAAGGTCTCCAGTGCCAAAAGCCAACTCGAGATTTTCGCCACGGCGCTCGGCGCGTTTCGGCTCGACAACGATGACTACCCGACAACCGAGCAGGGACTCGAAGCGTTGCGGACGGTGCCTGCACCAAGCAAGCGATCGTGGCGCGGGCCGTACCTCACGAAAGTGGTACCGCTGGATCCGTGGGGAAGAGCATATCACTACATCTGTCCCGGCATTGCGAATGCAGAGACGTTCGATCTCTACACCCTTGGGAGAGATGGCAAGGTGGGTGGCACAGGCGAGGACGCTGACGTCACTTCGTGGGGCGGAGCGGTCGCGCCATGAGCACTTCAGCGCATGCGACTGACACTCAGAACTTTCGCTATCGTGCGGCATCGAGGGATGGCGCCGTCGCGGCGGGCGTGATTGTTGCTACCTCCCGAGCGCGAGCAATTGAAGCGCTTCGAGCGCGGGAACAGTGGCCGATAGAAATCGAAGCCATTCAGTCACGCAGCTCACAGTCGATACGCGTCTCGGTCGCGGACCTCGGCGCGGGCTTTCGCGTCCTCGCGACGATTCTTGATGCGCACGTTCCTGTAGGACGCATCGTGAGTGTCGCCGCGCCGTCACTTCCTGCCTCGTGGCAGTCAGCCCTGCCGCGCGTCGCTGCGACACTGGAATCGGGAGAACCGCTTTCGGCGAGTCTGAGCCGTGCCGGACTGAGAATGCCGCCTTCAATCCTTGGGCTGCTCGGAGCGGGCGAGGCTGCCGGTGATCTGAGTGGCGCGTTGCGGCGAAGTGCGGAGCTTGCCGAGAATGCGGCGCAAACGCGATCCGCGATTCTGAGCGCGCTCGCATATCCGGTGCTGCTGCTTGCCGCGTCCGGTGGCGTGGTCGGACTCCTCGTGACCGTCGTCATTCCGCGTTTTGCGGAAGTCCTCACGAACCTTGGACAGGAACTTCCGCCGAGCACAATTTTGGTCCTGTCAGTCGCGTCGTTCCTTCGCGCCGCGGTTGTTCCAGTCGGTGTGCTGACTGCGGTGGGTGTTGCGCTTGTGTTCGCGACCCTTCGGACGGCTGACGGCCGTGCACGGCTCCACGAGCTGCTCCTCTCGATACCTGTGCTCGGTGCGTTGCGACATGGAATCGCAACCGCGCGATTCACCGCTGCCCTGGCTGCCCTGCTCGACTCCGGAATGACCGTCGCACGCGCGATTCCCTTCGCAGCCGCCGCGAGTGGCGACGCGGCAGTGGAGCGCCGTCTGATCAGCGCCCGACGCAAAGTCGTGGAAGGTGAAACGATCGCGCGTGCGCTTGCTCAGACGCGAGCGCTCACAGACAGTGCCACACGATTGATCGGCGCGGGTGAGGCCGGCGGAGCATTGGCGGCGTTGCTGCGCCACGCGTCCACGCTCGAGAGCGAGGGGGCAACTGCAAAGACCAAGCGCATCATGCGTGTGCTTGAACCGGCGCTGATTCTGCTGCTCGGCGGCGTTGTTTCCTCGGTGGCCGTGGCGCTGCTGCAGGCAGTGTACTCAGTACGCGCGGATCGACTGTGATGTGGAATCCGCGGCCAGGTCTGACGGTTCTGGAGCTCTGCGTGGCGATGCTTATCGTGGCGGGCCTCTCCTCGCTTGCAGCGGTGCAGTTTTCATCCCGATCGAGACCAATTCAGAGCCCCGACTCAACACGCGGGCAAATACGAGCTGCGAGAGTCACAGCACTGCGGTCCGGGCACTCCGTGACCGGTGCGTTTCACGAGCGGGACGTCTGGGTGGAGTACACGGCGCTCCCGTTGGGGGTGGTTCTGATCGACAGCGTCGCGTCGCCAGGCACCACAGGTCGACGAACCTCGCGAGGCGACAGAAATGATACGCGGTAAGCAACCCAAAGGCGTCGTGCTGCTCGAGGCGCTCGTGGCACTCACGCTCGTCAGCATCACGGCGGTGGCAACCCTTACGCTCGCGCGTGCCGACGCAGAGTCGGCGACACGACTGCTGGAACGAAGCCGCGAGGTGCACGCGGCCAGTGACTTCCTCGAAGCGGTGACACTGTGGACGAGAAGTGAGCTCGATGCGCGGCTCGGAACGCGACAGCAGGGCCCGTATCTGCTTCGGGTCCTGCGGCCGACACACACGGTGTACACACTGGAGCTCCTCGACGCAGAGCGCTCGCGGCGACTCCTTGCCACTGCGATCTTCCGACCGGAGGAAAGCCGTGGCTCGCGCTGATTCAGGCCGCGGGGGACTGACGTTGATCGAAGTGCTTGTCGCACTGGTCGTCACAGCCGCGGTAGTGCTCACAGGAAGAGCGATCGCCGACCAGCTGGCGTTGAGCAGTCGAACGACGACCAGCGTCATCGATGCTCGCCTCATTGAGATGAGCCGCGCGGCTGAACTGCGTCGCACGTTTCGCCTCGTCGCCACACCGATTGATACCACCATGGTATTCGAGGGCGGCGTCGATCACATGACACTCGAGTCGCGCTGCACCGTTGCGCGAGGGTGGGACGAGCCGTGCAGATGTCGGCTGCGAGTCGAGCGAGTAGGATTGCCGGTTGCGCTGGTGCGCACCTGCTCGGCAGCGCGCATGCATGACACGCTGGTAGTGGATTCGTCGGGCATCACGCTGCGCTATCTCGTCGATGCCGGGCGCGGGGGTCAATGGCTGGCGGAGTGGGGCAAGTCGAATACGCCTCCAATTGCAATCGGCGTCGTGCGTACCGCGAGCCATGACACGCTGATTGTGCGAATCGGCGCGCGCGGATGAACTGTCGCGCTGACTCACGCCACATGGCCATGCGCCACGGGGTGGCGCTGCTCACAGTGCTGATGACACTGGTGCTCATCGCTGCGATCGCGGTTGCCGGGCGCGTGCAAACCGGCGCGGGACTCGCGGCACTCGAGCGTGACGTAGGTGTCACCCGGGCGCGATGGCTCGCCGAAGGCTGTGCGCAGAAGGCGATCTCAGTACTGAATGATGCGATGGTTGTTCGGCGCGATACCGCATGGAACGATCTCGATCTCGCGCTCGGAACACACGCGCAGCAGCAAGGCGAAGACGCGTGCTCCGTGATACTGAAACCGCTCGGCCGAGTCCGTGATGCCAACGCGATAGACTCAACCGGTCTTGTCAGGCTGTTTCGCGCGGCGGGTATCACGTCGCTACGTGCTGACTCGCTCGCAGCGGCGCTTCTGGACTGGCGCGACCCGGATACCAACGCTCGCCTCGCCGGCGCGGAGCGATCATGGTATCGGGAACGCAACCGTCCGACGCCGCGCGACGGCCGGTTGCGCCACGCTGCCGAACTCCGGCTGATACGCGGGTTTGAAGGCGCTCCATTCGCGGCGGACACAATCGAGGCGCTTCTCGGCGTCGACTCGGTTCGCGTGGATCTGCGCCACGCGCAAATTGCGGTCCTGCTCTCATTGAAAGAGCTGTCGGAGCCCGATGCCCGGGAGCTGGATCGGACGCGTGCGGCCCGCATCGCCGATGGAGCTTCCGTCGGGTCGTCTGCGATGAACGGCTCGCTCGGATTGGCTGCGGTTGCATCTCCTGACGCGTGGATGCTGATCGTGAGGGTGCGTGAAGAAGGCTTTGGGGAGAACGTGGAGATGCGCTGGAAGCTCGGCCGCGCCAGCGACCGAGTCGGCGTCCTCTCGGTCGAGGAAGAGCGATGAACCGCCGTCAGGTCGTTGGAGTCTGCGTAGGACAAGATGTCGTCACGACGGCGTTGACGGTGCGCGGCACAGTCGTCACAAAGTCGCGGCGCTCTTGCGGAGGCGATGTGTCGATGGCGGGCGCACTTCGGCAGGCATTGACGGCAGTGCGACCAAAGCGGCGCTGGCGCCGCACCGCGTGCCACGTCACACTCGAACCGTCCCTCGTGCAGGTGCATCGGATAGCGGAAATGCCGCGCGTTGCGTCAGCCCCCGAGCGACTCGCAATGCTCGCGCTCACCTCTGGTGAGCACTTCCTCGGAGATGTCGAGTCACTGTCGATTGTTCTCGGGGATGGCGATAGCGATGGCTCCGTGTGGGCCATGGCGCTCGATCGTGACCTTCTGGAAGTGATCGAAACGGAAGTGCGCGCCGCTGGACTCGTGCTGCGCGGCCTGGCACCAGCGATCGACCTCTTGGCTGCGATCGCTCGCCCCGACGAGCACGAGGTTTGTCGCTCTGACGCAAACGGTGTCACGGCGTACGGGCGCGTCGAGAACGGTCGTTTGAGCGAGACTTGGCGATCATCGACTCATGTGGATCCGCCAGAATGCATATCATGCAACGCGTCGCTGGACGAGACGGCCGACAACGCGACCAACGTCGGCCACTCCGAAATGGCAGTTGTTGCGGCACTGGCTGGCACGCGGGCGCGCTTCGGGACGCAATCGACGCGGCGAAGCGCAGGGTGGAGTCTGTCGGTGCCGATTCGATACTTGATGGCAATCGCTTCATGCTTCACCGTGGCGGATTTGATTACGCCTGGTCTTCGCGCACGCCGCGACGCGAATAGCGCAGCGGACGCGATTGAAGCGATCTCGCCTTCGATCAAGCAGGCTGTTTTGCTTCGTCATCGCGCCGATAGCCTGCATCGACTTGAGCATCAGGTCGCTCAGTTTCGCGCCTCCGGAGTGAGTGTCCTTCGGGTGTTGTCACAACTGAGTGAAGCACTGTCCGACGAGTCGTACGTCACTGCGCTCACTATCGACTCGGTCAGTATTCAGGCGTCGTTCGCCGCGCCGCGCGCAACCGAGCTTCTGGCTTCGTTCGCAAAGTTCGCTGAATTCGACAGCGTAACGCTGGTCGGCGCCGTGTCGCGCGAAATCCAGGCTGGAGCTTTCAATACCGGCGGTCCGCCAATACCGCGCCAAGCGCCCGCAGAGGCGCGTTCGGTCGAGCGCGTCTCGCTTCGATTCGTCATGCGACCGCCCGACACGACGCTCGCTCAGCGCAGCCGTCAGCCGATTGCGCCGACGGACAGAAAGCACGCGGCCGGTTTCAACGTAGCGCAGCGCGAGCGGCAGCAATGACTCTCGCCCAATCGTGGTCCGCATTGAGTACCAGAGAGAGGCGGTTGATCCCATGGGCGGTGGGTTGTGTCGTTGTGGGCATTCTGATCGGTCGCGGTTTTCCGGCGTTGAACGAGTGGACGTCGTTCCAGCGCTCGCGCCGCAGTGTACTCATTGATTCCCTCGCTCAACTGAACGCGGTTGTCGCGTGGCGTCAGAGTCCTGAAGGTCGTGCAGCATCCGTCGCCCGCGCCTCTTCTTCTTTGGCTGTCGTCGCGATCGCGCCAAACCGGGCAGCGGCCGAAGCGAAGTTGATGGAGATGATCAGTGACGCTGCGGACGACGCCGATTTCGACGTCACATCGATGCAGATTGTGCCTGAGCCTCAGAACAAACGTGGATCAGAATCGTCGCAATCGGCCCTTCAAACGCAGCGAGTCAGTCTGCGTGCGTCAGGCAGCGGTGACATTGATGCGCTGACCGCGTTCCTGAGCTTCGCAGACACGTCGCGAACACCCGTGATGATCAGGGCGCTGACGGTATCGCCACGACCGCAAGTTGGTTCCCAGGACGCGTCACCGCTTCTGACGCTCGACATACAGGTGTCGGCGCTGGTTCACATTCCTGCGGCATCCGCTCTGGTGCGCGTTCGATGAGGGAGGTATGGCGACTTTCCGCCGCAGTCGTCTGGGCCGCGGTAGCGGCGGGCGCGTTCGTGCGCGAAGTGGCGCGGAACGATACGCTCCAGATCACAGACCGTACTCCACGCCGAGCCGTGGCTGAAGCTGCCGCGACTGAACGCTGGAGCCTGGCGCTGCAGCACAAGGTGCGTGAGTACGACCCGTTTGCGCGGCCAGACGGCGGGGCTGCCGCGGATGCGCGCGCGACTCCGAACCAACCTTTCCCGATTGCTCAATTCACGCCTGTCAATTCTCGCCTTCAGCTCTCCGCAATCGCCGGACCACCATGGCGTGCGATTGTGGCGTCGGAGGGACCGAATGCGGCGTTCATCGCGCTGCAAGTCGGCGATACGGTCCGGGGATCGAGAGTGATACGCATCTCTGCGGATTCGATTGTTCTTCGTCGTTCGGGAAGCATCAGCCGCCACGCCGTTGGCGAGAGCTGGGCACCATGAAGAGTCCGGCCGACACAACCATGGAACCCGTCGCAGCCGCAAAGTTGGTGCTGCGCATTTTGATCGCCGGAGTCGTGATTTCGGTGTCGTCGCCGGCGCTGCTTGTTGCGCAGCCATCCATCGTCGAGAATGCCACGAAGGACACCGTGCGCATTCGAGTCGTGGACACTGAGTTTCGTGCCGCTGTCGCCTTGCTCGCCCGATTTGTGGATCGCCCGGTGTTGATAGGCGCGGGCGTGTCAGGCGGGAAGGTGACCCTCGAAACATCACGTGCCGTGCCGAGGGCCAGTGTCGAACGTATGCTTCGCGGGCTCATAGAGTCGCAGGGATTGGTGATGACGCTGGATTCAGTCGCGGGACTCTTCCGCGTCGAGCCAAAGGTCATCGCAGGGCTACCTGCCCCAGTGCAGACCTTCGGGCCTTCAGGGGTGCAGGTGCCGGAGCGCGGCCGGCTCTACGTCATCCGACTTCGGCACGCGCGGGTCAGCGAAGTCGCCGCGACCATCAATGCATTGTATGGTCGCGCGAGTGCGCTCGGTGAACTTGGCGCGCGCAGCGAGACTCTGACGGAACAGATGCGGCGCACGCAGCAGCCGCAGAGTGGTCGCCCACCGGAATCGCAATCCGGCACGGGTGTCGCGGCGAGCGGGACGCTGAGCGCCGACAATGCGATCGTGCCTGACGCAGGTTCGAACACATTGCTGGTGCGCGGAACACAATCTGACTACGATCTGGTGCAGGCGGCGGTGAGCGCATTGGACGTGCGGCCGTTGCAAGTGCTCATCGAAGTCTTGATCGTCGAAGTCCGCAAAGACCGATCGCTGTCGTACGGACTTCAACTCGACGCGCCGCTCACAAATCTGCATCAGGCGCCCGAGTACAGCGTCGGCGGCTCGCAAACGGGCCTCGGGCTCGGCGATTTCGCGCTGCGCGTGATGCGGCGCGGTTCGACGAATATCACGGCGACACTTCAGGCGGCTGCGGCGCGCGGTGACGCTCGCATCCTGAGTCGTCCCGTACTGCTGGCGGTCAACAATGAGTCAGCCGAGATCCTCGTTGGGTCGCAGCGTCCTTTCGTACAGGTGCAGCGGAGCCTTCCAACGGCAGCTCCTTCCCGAGATCAGGTCGTGCAATACCGCGACGTCGGAACTCGTCTTGTGGTGCGGCCGACAATCAGCGCCGATGGCTTCGTCGCGCTGCAGGTGACGCAGGAAGTGAACGCCGCCACGTCGGAGACACAGTTCGATGCACCGGTGATCTCGACGCGCACCGTTCAGACGCGACTCGTCGTGCGTGACAGTCAGACCATCGTGCTGGGCGGACTCTCCGATCGACAGCGCGACAACTCGCAAGGCGGCGTGCCTTTCCTGTCGTCGATTCCCTGGATCGGTGGCCTGTTCGGGCGAGTCTCCAGGCGCACGACTGAAACCGAGTTCTTTCTGTTCCTCACGCCACGGATTCTTCACGACGACGACGACGTGCAGAAGGTCACTGCTCCTCTCACCGACCGGGCAAAGAAGTCCGAGCCATGAATCTACCTCTCGACGCTGTTCTGCTTGGTGAGTCACCAGTCATGGTGCGCCTGCGACGGGATATTGCCCGGCTGGCGCCGACAGCGATTCCAGTTCTGATCGAAGGTGAAACGGGAACCGGCAAAGAGCTGGTCGCCAACGCGTTGCACACGCTGAGCGGCCGGCGCGGCGCATTCGTGCCCGTGAACGTCTCAACAATTCCGGACGGATTGTTCGAGTCTCAGGTCTTCGGTCATCGGCGGGGTGCGTTCAGCGGAGCGGTTGTGGATCAGCGCGGTTATTTCGAGGAAGCCGACGGTGGTACGCTCTTTCTTGACGAGGTAGCGTCAGCGCCACTGCACTGGCAGCCGAAGCTGCTGCGCGTGCTCGAAACGAAACGCTTCCGCTCTCTCGGCGCCAGAAATGAAGGTGCCGCAGACGTCCGTGTGGTGGCAGCGGCGAACGTATCATTGAGCGCCCAGGTGAAAGCCCGCCGGTTTCGCGAGGATCTGTACTATCGCTTGTGTGGTGATCGACTTGTCGTACCGGCGCTGCGCGAACGACTCGAGGACATCGAGTGCCTGCTTGAACACTACGTGCGTCTCGCCAGTGAGACACTCGCGGCGAGCGTGCGCATCGCGCCGCAAGTGGCGGAGGCACTGCGCACGTATTCCTGGCCAGGAAATGTCAGACAGTTGCGAACCGTCGTTGAGCGGGCGGTTATCGGTGTTGAAGGTGACACTCTCACGGCCGATGACGTGCGGCACGTGATGGCACGCATTTCTCCTATCTGGAGCGAAAGCGTCGCCCGCCCCGGTGAGGCGAGGGAGTTGTTCGCAATCCTCGAGCGCTTGCGCTGGGACACTGGTCAGGTGGCACAGGATCTCGGCGTATCGAGGAAAACCATTTACGCGAGGATACAGCGACTCGGGTTGGCGATACCCGGAAAGTTTCATCGCCGCCGGGCAGACGTGGCGGTGGAGTGCGTCGGTTGTGATGCCGAGGTCGAGGAATTCGACGCGGGCTCGCGTTCGGTGTCGAGTGCACTCGTCGCTCGGGAGAGTTTTGTGGAGCAGGCGTATGCCGCGATGCCGGACCGGCTGCAGGGGATCGGCTGATCACACTTGCGCCGTCATCATTCACCGTACATGGACGTGAATGTACGGTGAACGGCTCAGCGTGAAGATTGGTATCTAGTTGACGTGCATCACGTTAGCTGACCAACAGGCCCGGCCCAGCTCGTGCTTGGTGATATAGTGAATCCTTATCACCGAGGCGAGACGATGCGGACGCTCACTGGAGTAGCCGGGCTGGCGCTGGCAGTATTGGGTGGTGGCGGACCTGCCGACCGGAGCGCGCCGCCAGAAGCGTCGGCGAGCATCAGCTCGCGACCGTCGATCGGGGAACCGGCGCTGTTCCGCGTATCCCGCTTGCCGCAATACGACGAAGCGCGCTGGACGCTCAGCGGCCCACTCAATCGCTTACCCGTGCTGACCACACGGTTGGTCGCGCCAACCGTGGACATTTCAAGCCTCAATCCTGGCGCCGACATCGAACGCAGTGCCTGTGTCAGCGTCGCCATTCGGCCCGGCGTTGCATATGAATGCGGCGACCTGCGGCTCGCTTATGCGTTGCCAGCGATCCGCTACCACAATCAGACGCGCGCGCCGCAGTTCCTTTACAACAGTCAGCATGCGAAACCCACGCCAATTGTGCGCGCGTGGGTGACGCGGCCCGTTGGCGGTGCGCAGCCTGAGGCGGTAATCGTCACAGTCTGGATCAATGGCGTGGCGCGAGTGACGCAGTCGTGGAGCGCAACGACTTGGGCATCGGGGGAACAACGCCAGGTGGCGTTGAGCTTTGACGCATCGGACTTACCGACCAATCTCTATCGCTATCTGCTCGAAGTCTCTTTCGACTACGGCAGCAGTCGTGAAATGACGCAGACCTATGCAGACCTCGCGGTGGTCAACAGATCGGCCAGCGACTTCGGTCCCGGGTGGTGGGTCGCGGGCTACGAGCGCGTGATCAGGCTGTCGGACGGGGATATGTTTTGGGTGGGCGGCGATGGCAGTACGCGTCGCTACCGCTACACGACCGTGAATGCCAACGGCCAGAAGGTGTACGCCGCGCGCCCAATCGCGGGGGTCGACACCCTCACCGAGTGGGCCGACGGATCGTTTCGCAGGCATCTGCAACGCGGTGCGTATGTCCGGTTCAATGCATCCGGACGACACGAGGTCACCGTGTCGACGCTCGGCGAGGTTACCACCTTTTTGTCGTGGGTGGGCTGCGGACGGCTGGATCATCTCTGGTTGACCGATCCGTACACCGGACCGACGCGTTTGTGGACGTTGAACTACTTCAACCAGAGCACTGCGCAAGCGTCATGCACGGACGCGGTGAGATCGTTCAGTTCTGGCCCGCTCGCGGACGAGTCACACACTGACTACACCCGTCTCACCACGCGTGCCATGCCGGCCGACGGGTCAGGCACCTTCACACATTATGGCTCCGGAGCGACCATTTCGTACACGGCCGCGAACGGCCGGATCACGTCCTGGACGGACAGTCGGGGGGTGCGGACGACGGTCGTGTACGAGGCCGGCGGGTTGGTGACGAGCGCACGGACGCCGGCGGGGGTGGGGTCGGACAGTGTGATTCAGGCATTCCGGGCGGGGGAGGGCGCCGCGCTGGCGAGTCCGGATGCGGCGGGCAATCTCTACACGGCGCTGTACTCGCCGCGCGCGGATGTGCTGACGCCGACCAAAGTGTGGCTGGGCCCGTGGGGGAATCCGTTGACGATCACGGATCCGGCGGGCCGGACGACATCGATTCTGCCGGACGCGACGTTCCCGCTGCTGGACGACCGCGTCACGTCGCCGTCCGGCTACTCGACCTATGCGCTCTACACCACTGACGGCAAACTGCGCTACCAGATTTCGGATCCGGTGGGTGGGACCGGCACGCCGGAGTGGTACTACCGCTATCTGGATGCGACGTATCCGGACAATGTCACGAGCACGAGTACGCCGGACGGCGTGACGACGAATTACACGTACAGTGCGGTGGCGGGCACGCAGTATCCGCAGCTGGCGACGCAGCGGGTCGGCACCGATCCGGCGGCCACGGTCAGCTTTTACTACTGCACAGCGGCCAACTGTCTCGGGCTGCCGAGTGGGACGACGTCGGCCCAGAACGCGCAGGGGCAGCAGTCGACGGATACGTATGAATACGACGCCAACGGCAACCTGAGTGCCACGCAGTCGGCGGGGGGCAAGCGGACCGAATACGTGAACGACGGCGTCGGGCGCGTGCTGGTCGCGCAGACGCGGCTGGCGACGTCACCCTACGCGCGCTGGCTGGTCGACTCAACGTGGTACGATGCCTTGGATCGGGTGACGCGCACCAACCGCTCGGCGTGGGGCGACGGCACCCCGGGCTCGGGCCCGCAATCGTTTGCCGTCACTACGAGCTATCTGGGCGCGACGGGCTTGCCGACCAGCGTCGCGCGGAGTGCGAGCGACGGCATCATGGGCACCCTGCGCGACAGCACGGAGTACGA
>JANMWU010000092.1:0-1502 GCA_031380785.1 Gemmatimonadaceae bacterium | reverse complement strand
AATTCGCGCATCATTGCACGCCACGCCGGTGACCGCACATCGACGTCGCGAGCCATGACCTGCGCACGCGTCAGCCCGACACTGCGCAACGCATCATCAGGCAGATAACAGCGACCATTGGCCGCATCTTCACCCACATCGCGCAAAATATTCGTGAGCTGCATCGCCACGCCCAGCGTGCGAGCAAAACCGATCGCGCGTTCCCGCGCACCATCCCCACCCACCACGCCGAAGACATGCGTACAGAGTTCGCCGACGCTGCTCGCAACCCCTTCGCAATACGCCTGCAACGACGGCCAGTCGCGATAGTCGGTCGGATCGAGATCGCGCGCCACACCGTTCACCAGCTCATCCACCGGCGCCATCGGAATGCCGAAGCGACGGATGGCCCACGCGGTCTCGTGCATCACCGGCCCTGCCAATCCGCCAGCGAGCGCATCGTCGAGCTGATCGCGCAGCGCACATAACGAAAGCCGCACCGCCTCGCGACCATTCGGTCCCGCGCGATCCACGGCGTCGTCGGCCAGTCGGCAAAACGCATACAGCGCATACGTTCCGCGGCGCTTTGTCAGCGGCAGAAACGCACTGGCGAGCGCGAACGTTCTGGCGTGCCGTCGCACGATGTGCCCGCACACGAGACTTTCGAACGTCACCATGCGGTGGAGCCTCGCACCCGGATCATCCTCACGGGGGCGACGGAGTGACAGCGGCACCTGCGACACGCGTCGGCGCCGGAATGGCGCTGGCGGTGGCTCCCGCTGCCTCTATACGCGACGGTGACTGCGCATACTCGCGGAGCGCGTTCACGACCGCATCAGCCGACGGTTGCGGCGTGCGAAGACAGCGAAACGTCGGGCGCCCGCGTCGGTGGCCGCGCCATGTCATGTGAGGAAACAGCAGCAGCCAGGGAATTTCCTGCTCGTCGGTCAGCGTGATCATCAGATCCGCCGACCCGTCGGAACGCCGTCGCAGATCGATGTGTTCGACACTCGAAAACGGAATGTTGGCGTCGGCACGCATCACGATACCGATGTTGAAGTACACCCGCCTGTCGGTGATCACATACTGCGAGCTGCGCGCCAGCTGCCACGCCAAGAGTCGCACCGACACGATTGCCACAATCGCCAGCAAGGCGCTCAGTGTCGCCACGCCGACCAGTCGCGGAATGGCACCATCGCTGTGCTGCAGCGCGTCAGCGGCGCCGATGCCGAACGACGCCAGCACGAACAGCATCACCCATCGTTCGCGCAGAAACCACCGCGCCAGCGCGCGTTGATCCGGGGCGCCAGTCCAGAGCACGCGCTCACCCGAGGGGAGCGTGCTGATCTCTCCGTCAGGGCCTACGTGCTCTACGATCGCGGTCATCAGAGCAACGGGCCGAAACGAAGTTCGGAATTCCAGAGCGAACCGGCACCGAAGTACGCGCTGATTTTGTCCTCTTCAAGTAAAGTTACGAGGTCGGGTGACTTGGTCTGCGGAATGCCGGCGAAATCGCCACTCTT
>JANMWU010000081.1:0-3505 GCA_031380785.1 Gemmatimonadaceae bacterium | reverse complement strand
GTGCGCTCCTCGCGCGTCCACGCACCCGCGCCCCTCCGACAAACGTGTGAGCGCGCGGGCGGCTGACAGCCGTTCGCGCTGCGACCAACGGACCGCCTCCCCGCTGCGATTCCCGCGCGGGTGACTGGTGCGTTCGCCGTGCACCCGCGGCATCGGGGT
The DNA here is from genome assembly GCA_031380785.1 of Gemmatimonadaceae bacterium. Classification (GTDB taxonomy): domain Bacteria; phylum Gemmatimonadota; class Gemmatimonadetes; order Gemmatimonadales; family Gemmatimonadaceae; genus JACMLX01. The sequence goes on along the minus strand of JANMWU010000081.1, from coordinate 3,346 downwards.
GCGCGCTCAGACATCTCATCGTGAGACGGTATTCCAGTGATATCCATATCCCGGCTGCGCGCGTTCGCGTGCGCGATCGCCCTGCTGTCCTTCCTGCCGGTCCAACCTGCGGCCGCGACAGTCATTCATACAGATCTTCGCGGCGTCGTGACCGACAGCGCATCGCACGCCCCAATCGGTTCCGCGGAAATTGGCGTGAGCCGAAACGGCCAGGTGGTGGCGGCAACACAGTCGGACGCCTTCGGGCGCTACGTCGTTCACGATCTCGACAACGGCACCTACACAGTGCGGGTGCGTTTTATCGGCTTTGCGCCGGTCTCGCGGACTGTCGTCATCGACGGCCGCGCTCCGGCAGTGCTCAATGTCTCGCTGATGGAGACGACGGTGACGCTGACGGCGGTGGAGATCAACGCCGCATCCCCGATCGCGGTAGACACCCGATCCGGCGACCAGACGTACTCGCAGGAGCGCTCGCACAGCGCACCGACAACAACAGCATCACAGATCATTCAGCAATCGGTGGCCGGCGCGGTGCACGCACCGACGGGCGAAGTGCACATCCGCGGTCAACATGCGGAGTACACGTATTTCCTCGACGGCGTGCCGGTGCCGACCGGCATCTCCGGCAGTCTGAATGAGCTATTCGACCCGCAGATCGTGAACACGATCAACTTCAAGACCGGCGGGTGGGACGCCGAGTATGGGCAGAAGAACGCCGCCATCATTGAGGTCACGACACGTGTGCCGGCAGGCGGATTCCACATGAAGGCGTCGGGCTTCGGTGGCAGCTTCAACTCCGATGGTCAGTCACTCAGCGCCAGCGCAAACAACGGCAAAGTGGGATTCTTTGGCGCCGTTTCGCGGCAGGCGACTGACATGCGTCGCGAGGCAGTCTCGTTCGATACGGTGACATTCCGCCCGAATAATTTTCACAATCGCGGCGAGGATCTGTACGGGTTTGGAAAGCTGCAGATCAATGCCAGTCCGTCGGATCTCGTGAATCTCGCAGCCAACTGGTCGCAGACGAAGTTTCAGGTTCCGTTCGACTCGACCGGCGGCGCGCTATCCGACGATGCGCAACGCGATCGGAACGCCTTTGTGAACCTCGGCTGGCGGCATCAGTTCACCGGCGGTGACACACCGCAGTCCGGCGGCGAACTTTTCACCGGACTGTTCTTCCGCACCGGATCTCTGAAGTACACGCCCGGCGCAGCGACAACGCCGCGATTCCGGTTCTATCCGGACAGCACGCTCTACAACCTGCAAGAAAATCGCAGCTTCAACACAACCGGAATCAAGGCTGACTACACCTGGCGAAAGTCAGAGGCGTTCGAGTGGAAGAGTGGCGTACTGGGACAGTTCACCAGCGGCGACGAGGCGTTCTCCACCTTCACACCCGACGGGCGCACCGGTCCGGCGGCCGTTTCAGGTCTGAATGGCCACGACCTCACCGCGTACACCCAGATTGCAGTGTCCATGCAGGAGCACTTCGAAGTGCGCACAGGAGTCAGATACGACGCACACCGGGCACCGTTCGCCGGGACCAGATCGCAGGTCAGTCCCCGTATCCGGCTCAATTTCTTCCCCGATCCGGCGAATACGTTCTTCGTGTTCTACGGACGCTTGTTCGTGCCGACGAACGTGGAAGATCTGCGCGCGATCACGAGCGTGGCCCAGCAAGGCGTTGTCGCCGCGCCAACATTGCCTGAGCGCGACAATTTCTACGAAGCGGGCTACATCCATCGCTTCCCTGTCGGCGTGGTGACGAAGTTCTCGGCCTACCACAAACAGGGCAGTCCTGGCATCGACGACAACACCGTGCCCGGATCAGCCATTGTCACGTCGGTGAACATCGAGAAGGTCAGCATCACCGGCATCGAAGGGGTGTTCGAGATCCATCCGACGGGGACGCCGCTTTCGGCGAACGTGAACGTGGCGCTCAATCACGCAACCGGCGAAGGCACGATTACCGGCGGATTTTTCCCCGATAAATCGCCGTCCGGCAGGTTTGATCTCGATCACGATCAGCGGCTTTCGATGACCGGCTCGGTAGCATGGACGCGGCCACGCTACTACGTGAGCGCGACCGGCATTTACGGCAGCGGTCTGACGAACGGCGTCGACCCGGCCGACTGCGGCTGTTCGTACGGAACCGGCCTCTTCTCGTTCAACACGGGGCTGAAGGTGAAGCCGAATTTCGTTGCGAACGCCGCGATCGGGACATCGTTCGATATCGGCGGTACGGTGATCCGGCCTGAGATCTACGTCGACAACCTTTTCGATTCGCGCTACCTGCTGAAAGGTGCGTTCTTCAGCGGGGCGTCAGTGGGGCGACCGCGGAGTGTGCAGCTGCGGGTGAATGTGGGGATCTGAACGTCGTCGTGCGCCGATTACATCTCACGCGAAATAGCGGCGCGAGATGTAGTCGCCGGCGCGGCATGTGAGCCTGACGGCGCTCTCGGTTCAGTGCGTTGAACTAACTGGTTACAGCAGCCAGGCATGCGCCGGATTCGGCCTCGCATGTGCCATAGCGCGGCGACAGACGCGGGGGCGGCCCGTGACCGTGTGGAGAACGTTCCGCTAGATTTCCCGCATGGTCTGCCCCTATCCGCATAACCTGACGCCCGATCCTGACGACGCGGCGAACGCCGCCTCGCGCCCTGAACAGATCGTCGCGGGCGAGGAGGCGCAGCTCGATTTCAGCGACAGCATGAGCTACGGCGACTATCTGCAGCTCGACGCCGTACTCGGCGCACAGAAGTTGCTCTCGCCGGCGCACGACGAGATGCTATTCATCATCCAGCATCAAACCAGCGAACTCTGGATGAAGCTGATGCTGCACGAGTTGAATGCGGCGCGCGCGAGTGTGCAGCAGGACGATCTGAACACGGCATTCAAGATGCTGGCCCGCGTGTCGCGCATCATGGAACAGCTGGTACATGCGTGGGATGTGCTGGCGACCATGACGCCGCCGGAATACAGCGCCATCAGGAGCTATCTGCTGGCGTCGAGCGGCTTTCAGAGTTTTCAGTATCGCTGCATCGAGTTCGCGCTCGGCAACAAGAACGCGTCGATGCTCAAGCCGCACGCGCATCACGCCGGCCGTCTGGCGATCGTGCAGACGGCGTACGAAACACCGTCATTGTACGACGAAGCGCTGAAGCTGCTGGCCCGCCGCGGTCTGCCGGTGCCTGAGTCACATACGCATCGCGACTGGACACAGCAGTACGAAGCGAGCGAGGCGGTCGAGGCGGCGTGGCTGATTGTCTATCGCGATCCGCGAAAATACTGGGATCTGTATCAGCTGGGTGAAGAGCTGACCGATCTCGAAGATGCGTTCCGGCTC
>JANMWU010000067.1:0-2561 GCA_031380785.1 Gemmatimonadaceae bacterium | reverse complement strand
GATAACCGCAATGCTGCGCTGGGCTTTCATGTTTCTCGTGCTGGCGCTGATCGCTGGCATCTTCGGCTTTGGCGGCGTGGCCGCTGCTTCCGCTGGTATCGCAAAGACGCTGTTCATGGTGTTCGTCGTCTTCGCCGTGATTGCGCTGATCGTTGGCTTGGTGACCGGCAAGAAAATAGTTACGTAGAACCCGGTCACGCGCATTGAATGAAAGGAACGCAGGTGGTGGATTTGACGCGGGCTGACTTGCCCTACGCTCAGGTCGCGCCACCTGCGTTTCTGTTTTCTCCGCCGGCAGCTGCGTGTTGACCAATTCCAGCAGCCGCAAACAGCAACGGCACAATAGTGGAAATCGAATCCTGCCTGGTGCGTCGACCGTAGGGCATGTGTACGATTCAATCAGAGGCAGAGGTAAGTGCCGTGCGGTCGCTCATCATTGCCAGTATGCGGGCCGCCGACGGCTCGCAGCGACACCGCTCTCGCGACGCGGCGAGCCATTTCTTTTTCTATACGGAGCAATGCGATGAGCAAACTGTTGCGAGGCCTTGCCGCCGGCTATGGCGCAAAGAAGCTGGGCGGTGGCTGCTTCAGCACCGTGCTCATTTTTCTGATCATCTGGTGGGCACTCGGCCACTTCAACCTCTTCCGCTGAACAAAAACGACCGCGCGCCCGTTCCTGCGGCGCGCGGTCGCTGCGTGGTTTCAGCGATTCCGGTGTTGCGTTGACGTCACATGGTCTGCACGGGATCGCGGCGCATGCGCTTCACGATCCAGACGCCAATGACGATCGGAATTACCACGAACAGCAACACCTTCAGCAGAACGGCTGTCGCCAGCCCAAGCAGAATCAGCGTCAGGATCGGAATGCCAAGCAGTGAGCCGGCGAGGATCGGGCGCAGGGCGAACAGGCGGAGGAAGGCAGTCAACATGAAAGGCACCGAAGATGGAGGATGCTGGTCTTACGGCGCCGGGTCGGCGTTGGTTTCGCATACGTCAGCTGACAGTCCGCAGCCCACTCACCACGCCGGCAGTGATAATGGTTTCCGCCGCCAGCCCATGCGCGCCGAACGCCGCTCGCATGGCGGCCGCGATGGCATCCGCGTCTTCGGGACGGCCGATCGCCACCAGCGCTGAGCCGCTGCCGCTGAGTGTCCCACCGTAAGCGCCTGCGGCGCACGCCGCGCTCACCACCGAGGCGTAGCCAGGAACGAGATGCTGTCGGTACGGCACATGGAGCACGTCGTCCAGCGCACGGGACAGCAGATCGGCGTCGCCGGTCGCGAGGCCGTGCACCAGCGCCGCGCTGCGCTGAACCGCGTTGACGGCGTCGCCGAATGACACAGCCGCGGGCAGCACCGCGCGCGCTGACGCCGTCGTCACTTCGAGCGATGGAACCGCGAAAATGAATGCCAGCGACGAATGCACCGTCAGCGGCGAAAATGCGTAGCTGCATGGCTGCGCGTCGGTGGCGTCGTCACGCGCCACGCCCAGCATCGCGCCACCGAACACTGCCGGTGCGGCGTTGTCGGGATGTCCCTCGATCTGCGAGATCAACGTCGCCACGCCGTAGTGACCGAGTTGCAGTTGAAGCACAGCATCCGCCAGCGCTGCACCAGCCACCAGCGCGGCCGCCGACGATCCCAGCCCGCGAGCCACCGGAATCTCTGATGTGACGTCGAACGCGAGGCCACGCGGCACCGCGACGCCACACCGACGGCAGGCGCTCGCGAAGCCTTCGTACACCAGATCGTCCACCGCGTCACATGTCAGAGACGCAACCGATCCGCGGCGCCGCATCGTCACACCACGATCCGCGTCGTCGACCGTGACCGTTCCCACCAGCCAGCGCTCAACAGCCATGCCGACGCAATCGAATCCGCCGCCGAGATTTGATGTACTCGCCGGTACGTGTACCGTCGCGTGGGTGATCGTCATGCGGCGGCGGGTGCGGTCCGCAACACGCGCTCCATGTCGGCCAGTGTGGCGTCGATCTCGATGCTGCGATTGGCGTACTGCGGCGGTGGCGACAGTTCGCGATGATACGACAACATCACTTCGGGATCCTTCAGCATATGACCGGTGAGCAGCGCCACCACGCTATCGCCTCGCCTGATTGTGCCGTCGCGTACCAGCTTGCGCGTTCCCGCCACACTGGCGGCACTGGCGGGCTCGCACCCCACACCACTGGCATCGATGATCGCCTTTGCTTCGAGGATCTCGTCATCGGTGACTGACAGCACCACGCCGTTCGTTTCCTGAATCGCGCGCACCGCCCGATCGTAGCTGGCGGGATCGCCGATGCGGATGGCCGTCGCAATCGTCTCGGCACGCACTGTGTGGCGCGTGGCAAAGGCGTCGCGGAAGCTGGCGGCGAAGGGTGCACTGCCGGCCGCCTGCACGCACGCAAGCCGCGGCGCACGTTCGATCAGCCCCAGACGAATTGCATCACGAAACGCGGCGCCGAATGCCGACGTGTTGCCAAGATTCCCCGCCGGCAACACCAGCCAGTCTGGCGACTGCCAGCGCAGCTGCTGCAACAGATCGAATATGATCGACTTCTG
>JANMWU010000064.1:0-5713 GCA_031380785.1 Gemmatimonadaceae bacterium | reverse complement strand
CGTATCCGTGGCAGCGCGAGCGCTATTGGCTGCGCGAGTTTGATCGCTACGGCGCCAAGTCCGGTGAGCCAGTGTCAACCGCTGCGCCGCTGCTGGGAGTTCGCGCCGGCAGTGAATCGCCTGACGTCACGGTGTTTGATGCCAGCTGGCCTGGGAACGCACTGCGCTGGCTGGCGGACCACCGGATTGCAGATCAGGTGGTGATGCCCGGCGCAGCGATGCTGGAGGTCATGCGTGCGGCGGCGAGTGACGTCGCCAACGGAGCGCCGGTACGCGTGACGGATTTTGTGGTGCATGAACCGCTGGTGTTGCCCGTTGGCAATGAATCACGCGAGACGTGGCAGACCGCTGTGCTTCGCGACGCGATTGGCGCGCAGCTCGAACTGCGCGCACTGGACGCGAGCGGGGTGGCGGCCGATGCGCGCTGCATTGCATCGGCGCGCATGGAGTTTCCGTTTTTGACGGAAGCGGCGCCGCCCGACGCACCAATCGCCGGGCACTGGCAGCACGACGCGGATGCGCTGTACTCGCGCCTTGCATCACTCGGCATGCAGTTTGGCGAAGCCTTCCGCGTGATCGACTTGTGGCGGCTCCGTACGGATGCCGCCGAAGGTTGGGTCAAGCGGCGCGCGAGTGTGGGCAGCGGTGCGTCGGTGACGGGCGGAGTACATCCGACGGTGCTGGACGGCGTGCTGCAACTCTGTGTGATGGCGATCACCGGCGGCGATGATCAGCTGCCTGGCGCGCTGCTGATTCCAGTTGGTATTGATTCGTACGAGGTGATTGGCGCGGTGCCGGATCGGGTGCGGGTTGAGGTGGAAGTCATTCGCGACTCGATCTCGGGCGCGGCAACGGCGCACGCGACGCTGCTGAATAGCGACGGCGCGGCGGTGGCGCGCGTTCGCGGCGCGCACTTTGCGCCGGTGGATGCGGCGGCGCTGGCGCGCTTCACGCGCACCGATGACGATGTCTATTCAATCGGCTGGCGGCGCGTGAGTGCACCGTCGGCGATTACGCAGGGCGCCGCGGCCGGTCGCTGGATCGTGCTGACCAATGGCGCTGAGTACGGCGGGTCGGTGATTCGCGCGCTGACGGCGGCGGGCGGAACGGTGTCGCAGGTCCGGACCGGTCACACTACCGCGGTGTTGCGCGACGGATGGAGTGTCGTGCCGTCGGATGGTGACGCGCTCGACACCGCGCTCACTGCACTGCTGACGGCGAGCGATGCACCGTTGCGCGGGATCGTGCATGCGTGGAGTGCCGACGCGGCAGCAGTCGTGCGTGGCGTCGATGCCGACTGGCTGCTGACCGGGTCAGCGCTGCGTGCGCTGCAAGTGCTCGCGCGGGCGCAGGTTGTTTCGCCGCTCTGGCTGGTGACGCAACACGCGCAGGCCGCGAACGCGGCGGTGACAAATCCACAGCACGCGGGGCTGTCAGGGCTGGCAAAGGTGGCGGTGCTCGAGCACACCGAGCTTCCGGTTCGCGTGATCGATGTGGATCTCGGCAGCGCCGATGTGGTGGCGAACTCTCTGCTGCGCGAGCTGCTTCGCACCGACGATCTGCCACAGCAGATCGCGCTGCGCGGTGACGAGCGCTATGTGCCGATGCTGCAGCGATACCGACCGTCCCGCGCACGCAGTGCCTCGCTTCCGCGCAACGCAACGCTCGCGCACTCGGACGCCGGCACGCTGGAAGACCTGCACTGGGAGCCTTCAGAAGTCGCCGCGCCTGGCGCAACCGAGGTGCGACTGCGCGTGGTCGTCACCGGCGTGAATTTCCGTGATGTGCTGTTGTCTCTCGGCATGTACCCGGGCGCCGATGGCGTTCTCGGTGCCGAGTGTGTTGGTGTGATCGAGGCGGTCGGATCGGATGTGCGCGATCTGAAAATCGGTGATCGTGTTTTCGGATTCGTGCCGGGCAGTATGGCGACGAGCGTGGTGGTGCCGTCGGCATTCGTGGCACCGCTTCCTGCTGGCGTAAGCGATGAGCAGGCCGCGGCAATGCCCGTGGCATTTCTGACGGCGATGCTTGGCCTGCAGCAGATCGCGCAGATCGGGCCGGGTTCGCGCGTGCTGGTGCATGCGGCGGCGGGTGGTGTTGGGCTGGCAGCGGTTCAGCTAGTGCAGCGCGCCGGCGGCGAAGTGTTCGCGACGGCGGGATCGCCGGCGAAGCGCGAGTATCTCAGGTCGATCGGCGTACAGCATGTGTTCGATTCGCGCTCGGTGTCGTTCGCCAACGACGTATTGAGCGCCACCGACGGCATTGGTGTGGATGTCGTGCTCAATTCACTCGCCGGCGAGTTCATCGCCGCCAGTGTGCGCTGTCTTGCGACGCGCGGCTGGCTGCTGGAACTCGGTAAGCGCGATGTGTGGACGCCGGAGCAGTTGCGCAACGTGCGACAGGACGTGCGGTATCGTGTTTACGATCTCGGCGTCGAAGCGCAGAGCGACCCCACGATTGTGCGCACGATGCTGGACGATCTGCGCAGTGGTCTGGCCTACGGCACACTGCGCCCACTGCCGACACGCGCGTTCGAGTTTGCTGAAGTGACGGACGCATTCCGCTTCATGGCGCAGGCGCGACACACCGGCAAGCTGGTGTTGCGGGCGCCCCAGCCGGCGACCGCGAACGCATCGCTGGTGCGCGCATTCGGCACGTACCTCGTGACTGGCGGTACCGGTGCGATCGGCGTGCGCACCGCCCGCTGGCTGACCGCAATGGGCGCCCGGTCGATCGTACTCACAAGCCGTCGCGCACCGGGCGCCGAATCACAGGCAATCATTGACGGTTGCCGGACCGCCGGCGCGGTGGTGCATCTGCGTGCGGTCGACGCCGGTGATGTCGATGCGATGCGCGCTCTGATGCTCGAGATCACGACCGAAATGCCGCCGCTGCGCGGCATCGTGCACGCGGCGGGCGTTGTGGATGACGGTCTGCTGCTGCACAACACGTGGGATCGCTGGCGCGCGGTACTGCACGGCAAGGCCGGCGGCGCGCGCGTGATCGATCAGCTCACGCAGCATCTGCCGCTGGATTTCGTGGTGTTCTACTCGTCCGCCGGCGTGCATCTCGGCCCGATCGGACAGGGGGCTTACGCCTCCGCCAACGCGGAACTTGATGCCATCGCGTCGTCGCGACGATCGCGCGGGCTGCCGTGCGTGAGCGTGGCGTGGGGTCAATGGCCGGATGCCGGAATGGCGGTGGCAATGCAAACGCGTGGAGCCGATGCATGGAGTGCGCGCGGTCTCGGCTGGATTGAACCCGATCGTGCGTTCGGGCAGCTCGAACGCGTGATCCGGGACGCGTCACCGTACGCTGCGATCGTGCCGATTCAATGGCCGCAGTTCCTGTCGCGCATGCCGGCAGGGCTGGATCGCGACTTCTATCGCAGTGTGGCGCCTGCCGCACGTCGTGACCACACCGTTGCGGTGCCGACCGCAGCGGCCAGTGAAGTTTCGCTGGTCGACGGCTGGCGTACGGCACCGGCGTCGGAGTGGAAAGACCTTGTGATGACGCACGTGGCCGGGCGCGCACGGCTGGTTCTCGGCGTGGACGAGACCTTCGCCATTGCTCCCCGCACTGCACTCAAGGACGTGGGTCTGGACTCGCTGATGGCGGTGGAGCTGCGCAACGTTTTGACGAGATCGCTCGGAAAATCGCTGCCGGCAACGCTGCTCTTCGACTACCCGTCGCTCGACGCGCTGAGTGAATTCCTGCTGCGCACGTTTGGACTCGTGACTGCGGCAGTGGCCTCTGCGTCATCGGCTGAGGCGCCGCCGCCCGCTGCCGGTGATGACGCTGCAATTGCATCACTGTCCGATGCGGAAGCGGAGGCGATGCTGATCGCCGAACTGAATCTTCTCTCGTCCGACCGCCGCCGATGACCAGCGACGCCACGAATTCCGCCGAACTGTCGCCCGTCAAGCGCGCGTTGCTCGAAATCCGCGAGTTGCGCGCACGCGTGGCCCAGCTCGAATCAGCGCAAGCCGAGCCGGTTGCGATTGTGGGAATGAGCATCCGAGCGCCTGGTGGCGTGACAGATGCGGAAAGCTTCGCGCGGATGTTGTGGGCCGGCACCGATGCGATCACCGGGATTCCGGCATCGCGGTGGCCGCTGGACAAGTGGTTCGATGAAGGGCAGGACACCGCGGGCAAAATGTACACCCGGTTCGGCGGCTTCATCGACAATGTCGATCAGTTCGATGCAGAGTTTTTCGGCATCGCGCCGGTGGAAGCAGCGAGCATGGATCCGCAGCAGCGACTGGTGCTGGAACTCGCATGGCAGGCGCTGGAAGATGCCGGCCATGCGCCGGCGTCGCTGGCCGGTACCAACGCCGGCATTTATCTCGGCATCTCCAACAGCGACTACGGCCGTGCGCTCTTCGCGCATCCGGATCTGATCGATCCGTATTTCAGTCCCGGCAATGCATTCAGCGTTGCGGCCGGTCGCGTGTCGTACGTGCTCGGATTGCAGGGGCCGGCGATCAGCATCGACACCGCCTGTTCTTCATCGCTGGTATCGCTGCATCTGGCATGTCAGGGACTGCGCAACGGCGAGTGCAATCTGGCGCTGGCCGGCGGTGTGAATCTGATTCTGACGCCTGAGCTGAACGTCAATTTCTCGAAGGCCGGGATGATGTCGCGCGATGGGCGCTGTCACACGTTCGATGCTGACGCGGCGGGGTACGTGCGCGGCGAAGGCGGTGGCATGGTGGTGCTGCGCCTGTTGCGCGATGCAATTGCCGACGGTGATCGCATTCTGGCCGTGGTGCGTGGCAGTGCCGTGAATCAGGATGGTCGCAGCAACGGTCTCACGGCACCGAACGGACCAGCCCAGGAGTCGGTGGTGCGTGCAGCGTTGCACGCTGCGGGCGTGGCACCGGCGCAGGTCGGCTATGTGGAAGCGCACGGCACCGGTACGTCGCTCGGCGATCCGATCGAGGTGAATGCACTCTCCGCCGTGCTCGGTGTTGGTCGTGCGACCGATTCGCCGCTGCGGCTCGGCTCCGTGAAGACCAACATCGGTCATCTTGAAGCGGCGGCTGGTATCGCCGGTGTGATCAAGACTGTGATCGCGCTGCAGCGCAAAGAGATTCCACCGCACCTGCATTACGCCACGCCGAATCCGTTCATTGACTGGACGGCAATGCCGATGCAAGTGCCCACCGCAGTGACGGAATGGACGCCGATTGACGGCCGGCGCATTGCCGGGGTGAGTTCGTTCGGATTCAGCGGCACGAATGCGCACATAATTCTGGAAGCGGCGCCTGAAGCAGACCCGAACGCGACGGTCACTTCAAGCCGAGCGTCGGCATCGGCACAGGTACTGGCGCTTTCGGCGCGCGATGCGGTGCCATTGCGAGCGTTGGTCACGCTGTATCGGGCTCGCGTTCAGGCGGTGCCGGCCGATGATCCCGCGACGCTGGCGGACATCTGCTTTACCGCCAACAGTGGACGCTCGCACCTCGCGCATCGTGTGAGCGTCTCGGGCGAAACTGCGGCCGCACTCGTCGCCGGACTTGATGCTTGGCTCGCCGGCACTGCACATCCGCGGGTGATCGCAGGCGTGGCTGGCAGCGAGACGCCGCGGGTTGCATTCCTGTTCCCTGGTCAGGGTCCGCAATACGTCGGCATGGGTCGCGAGTTGTACGACTCGATGCCTGAATTCCGGCGTGCGTTTGACGCCTGCGCTGACGCGCTCGACGCGCTGTTA
>JANMWU010000043.1:0-1711 GCA_031380785.1 Gemmatimonadaceae bacterium | reverse complement strand
GAACCATGCCGTCGACCTCACTGCGAAACGAGTTGCTGTGATTGGGACCGGTGCATCGGCGATCCAATTCGTGCCGCAAATTCAGCCGAAGGTGGCGCATCTCGATGTGTTCCAGCGCACGCCGCCCTGGGTGCTGCCTCGTAACGACGTGCTGGTGCCGTCGTGGCGGAAATCGTTCTACCGCGCGCTTCCGGTCGCGCAGCGCGTCGCGCGTGCCGCGCTGTATCTGCAACACGAAGCGCTGCATCTGCCATTCCGCAATCGTCAGGCAGCGAAGATTGCCGAGTGGCGCGCGCGACGGCTTCTTGAATCTGAAATCACCGACCCCGAGCTGCGGGCGAAGCTCGTTCCGGACTATCGCATCGGGTGCAAACGCCTTCTGCTGTCGGACGACTACTACCCGGCGCTGCGTCAGCCGAATGTAGCGCTGGTGACTGATCCGATCGTGTCGATCGATGCACGCGGCATTCAGACGCAGTCAGGGGCGCGCCACGACGCCGATGTGATCGTACTCGGCACTGGATTCCGGCCTACCGATCCGCCGCTGGCGCCGGCGATCATTGGTCGTGATGGTGTCTCGCTCGCGAGTGCGTGGAACGGCAGTCCGCATGCATACATGGGTACAAGTGTTGCGGGATTTCCGAATCTGTTCTCGCTGCTCGGGCCAAACACGGGGCTCGGGCACAGCTCGGTGCTGCTGATGATCGAAGCGCAGATCGAGCACGTGCTCGGATTGCTGACCCTTCTCGATTCAAATCGCGCCGAGGCGGTCGAGCCGCTTACGTCTGCGCAACGTGCGTACGTGGCAGACATCGATGCCCGACTCGCCTCGACCACCTGGAATGCCGGCGGCTGCACCAGCTGGTATCTCGATCGCACCGGCCGGAATTCGTCGATCTGGCCTGACGGCGTCGGTCGGTTCGTGCGCACGGTTTCACGGGTGATGGCTCACGACTATCGATTCACGCCGAAACAAGCGGCCACCGCCCATGACTGACAGAGCAGGCGTGACTGACGAGCCGACGACTCGTGATATCGTCGAGGGACGGATCGCGCGGGTGCTGGCACTGTTGCCGGGGGCGTGGCTGCTGCGACTGATCGGCGAGAAGCCGCTCGTGCGCGATGGCCTGACACTCGATCCGCATGTGCAGTTCATCCTCGCGGCGCGCAAAGGAAAACCTCAGCCGGTGATGGCCGGACCAAATCCGGTTGAAGCACGTCTGCGGAACCGCCGTGAAATTCAGACTGTCGCGGTACGCGCCGGTGCGCGACCAACCCGTGTGCGCGCGGTACAGCGCGTGACAGTGGACGGTGCGACAGGCCGACTTGAGGCGCGACACTATCTGCCTTTTACCTCGGGGCGCGACGCTGCACCGCCACTGCTCGTGTATTTCCACGGCGGCGGTTTTGTAATCTGCGACCTGGATACGCACGACGAAGCCTGTCGCATTCTCTGCAGCGTGGCTGGTGTGCAGGTGCTTAGCGTGGCGTATCGACTGGCGCCGGAGCATCCGTTTCCGGCGGCAGTGGACGATTGCTGCGCGGCCGTGCGCTGGGCACAACAGAATGCCGCGTCACTCGGTGCAGATCCTTCGTGCATCACGGTTGGCGGCGACAGCGCCGGCGGGAATCTCGCGGCCGTGGCCGCGCTCACCGTCGCACGCGAAGGAAATGCGGTTGCCGCGCAGCTGTTGATCTATCCCACGACCGA
>JANMWU010000006.1:0-9711 GCA_031380785.1 Gemmatimonadaceae bacterium | reverse complement strand
CCTGCGCGCGCAGCGTCACGACCTGCTGCCGCAGGGCGATGCGGGCATCGGTACTCGCGCGGCGACGGTCCGTCGTGGGCATGCACCGATCGTAGCACCATGGCAAGTATATGTCAAGTAGTTTAATGCCCGGTCAATAGCAGCGAATCGGACGGCGTGCCGACATCGTGGTACGCATCCACGATCCAGAGCATTGGCCCGTCGTAGTCGTACATGCTGCCCAGCCCGAAATTGATGCCGGCCTCGATGCCGCCGGTGAGGCCGCGACCGCGCACGAGTTCTGCGTAGAAACGCGAGTCGCGACCCTGCGCGAGCATCTGGTCGATCAGGCCGAACGCATACCACTCCGGCGTGTAGCGTGCCGGAACGTGATATGCGATGGCGATCGCCGGACGGTTGGCGAGCGCGTCGACACGCGACGCGCGACGTTCCGCGAGCTGAGGCGGTTCGGCGATGTCCGGCCGCGCCGGCTGCGGTGCGGACTTGATCGGCGCGAAGTACTTCCCGACCCACTGCTTCACCAGCGTGGGGCTGACTGCACCGGTGATCACCAGCCCGGCGTTGTTGGGCGCGTAGTAGGTGCGGAAGAAATCGCGCGCATCGTCGAGTGTGGCGGCATCGAGATCGCCCAGATCGCCGTAGATTTTGGGGGCGTTGTACCAGTTCGTGTTGGCCTGCATCGGCAGGTCGATCCAGGGGAACGACCCGTAGGGCTGGTTGAGGACGTTGACCCGCACTTCGTTCTTCACCACATCGCGCTGGTTGTTGACGTTGGCCGTGTCGATGGCGAGACCCGTCATGCGATCGGCTTCGGCCCACAGCATCGTCTCGACCGCATTCGATGGCACGATCTGGAAATAGTTGGTGAAGTCGAAGCGTGTGGAGCCGTTGAGCACTCCGCCGTTGCTCTCAACAAGGTGGATGAACTGCTGCTTGCCAAGGTTCTGCGAGCCCTGGAACATGAGGTGTTCGAACAGGTGCGCAAACCCCGTGCGGTTCCGCGGCTCGATGCGAAAGCCGATGTTGTAGTAGACGGCGATGACGGCGGTCGGCGTGGTGGAATCGGTCGAAATGACGACCTTGAGTCCGTTCGGCAGGCGGTAGTAGTCCACCGGCACGGCGAGCGCCGGCGGGGCTGCGGCGGCAGGCGCACTGTTGGCCGGACGCATCGGCGGTCGCTGGGCGCCGGCGCACAGTGCGGCGAGGGCAGTCAGGAGTGCGGAAGCGGCCGCGTGGACGATTGGCACTGCGTGCTCCGAGAGTCTGGGTGGTGAGAGTCTATCCTGCAGCTATTCCCGACGCCAGAACCGTCGCAACAGATTTCCGGCCACCAGCCGACGATACGCGGCCGTGGACCGCACATCATCAATCGGCGAAATCTCGCGCTCCAGTATCTGAATCGCATCGTCGATGTCGGCCCCCGACGCCAGCGCACGCTCCGTTTCGCGCGCGCGTATCACCGTCGCGGCAACACTGCCAAACGCAATCCGCGGCGCAGCACTTCGTACACCAGCCATCACCACCTTTGAAATCGCCAGCGCCGATCGAGTACCCACTTTGCGAAAAAACTGGTCTCCATGCACCTGAGGCACATCGACCGCGACAATCAACTCGTCAGCTCGCAGCACTGTGCGTCGATATCCGGTGTAAAACTCCGTGATCGGTACGCGTCGCTCCGCATCCACGCTCCGCAGCACAAGAATGGCATCCGCAGCCGCGAGCACCGGCAGCGCGTCGCCCGCCGGTGAGGCGTTCGCAATATTGCCGCCCAGTGTCCCGCGATTCTGTATCTGCACGCCACCCACCAGTCGCGATGCGGAGACCAGCATCGGCAATCGCTCGGCAACGGCGGGCGACTCAATCAGCGCCGTCCAGGTACTGAGTGCGCCGATGGTGAGCGTGTCAGAGGTCGTCGTGATCTGACGCAGCGTGTCCAGCCGCCAGAGGTCGATGAATCGGCGGTGCTTCAGCGTTCCAAAATTCAGTTCGACGTACAGATCGGTCGCACCGGCGAGGGGCGTTCGTCCTTCGTCCCGCCGCAGCCGTAACGCGTCATCGAGCGATGTGGCACGCGCCACATCCAATTCAGCGATGGCGGTTCTCACGGCGCCGCGCCCATCGCTCGCCACTTCAGTACTGCGCGATAGATCGCGGCGTAGCCGGTGCATCGACAGAGGTTGCCGGCGAGTGCAGTCCGCACCTCATCGACGGTTGGTGTTGCGCCGAGCGAGAGCGCGCTGAGGATCATGCCCGGCGTGCAGATGCCGCACTGCGCGGCGACTTCGTCCATGAACAGTTGCTGCAACGGATGTGCGCCACGCAGCCCTTCGATAGTGAGCACCGTCGCATCTTCGACCTGACACGCTGGCACGAGACACGAGCAGACCGGCGCGCCATCGATCAGCACCGTACAAGCCCCACACTCGCCTTCGCCGCATCCTTCCTTGGTGCCCGTCAGGCCGCACTCGTCGCGCAGCACATCCAGCAGTCGTGCCATCGGATGCGCGGACACCGTCGTCGACACACCGTTGAGGACGAAGTTCATCCGACGCCCGGCTCGACCGCGGACCTCCGCGCGACGGTGGACAGAAGCTCCGGCGTCGCCGGTACCACGCGAACGTCGTATCCCAGCTGTCGCATCGCGTTCACGATCGCCGGCGCCGGACCGTCGATCGGCAGTTCTCCCAATCCCTTGGCACCGAACGGCCCGCCTGCATATGGGTTGCGCAACATCACGACGTCGATCTCGGGTGTGTCGAGTGTGGTCGGAATTGTGTAGTTTGTCAGCTGCGCGTTGGCCATCGCACCATCGCGCATCACAACGCGTTCCAGCAGTGCAAACCCTACCCCCTGTACCGTGCCGCCTTCGATCTGACCTTGCGCCATTGCGGGATGAATCGGTCGACCAAATTCCTGCACTGCAGTGATCGTCAGCGGGCGCACTTCGAACGTATCGGGGTCCACTTCCAGTTCGACAACATCGCATCCCCAGCCGTATGTGGCATACGCGTCGCCGTGATACGTGTCGTCATCCCACTGCATCCAGTCCGGTGGCTGATACGTTCGTTCAACGGTGAATGCGCCATGGCGCGCGTGATACTCCGCTGGCGTCAGGGCGCCGAGTCGTTCGCGCATGTCGTGTGCACACTGCTCGAGAATTCTGCCGACCACCATGCAGGTGCGCGACGCGACCGTCGGTCCGCTGTCCGCAACGGTCGACGTATCCGGTTGCGCGACCGACACGCTGTCATATGGAATGCCGAGCGCGTCAGCGACAATCTGCGCATGCATCGTGCGCGTCCCCTGTCCAATCTCGGTGCTGCCGGTGGCAATCAGTACACCGATGTCGGTCAGTATCAGTCGCGCTTTCGAGGCAAGAAAGGCTTCGCCGCTGCCAGTGAATCCGGCTCCGTGATAAAACAGCGCCAGACCGATACCGCGCGTGGAGCCGCGATACGTCTCGCGCTTGCGCAGGAAGTCGGTGCGCTGCACCGCCTCGGTCAGCACCTGCAGCGCGCTGCAGTCTGCGCCCAGCACCTGTCCGGTGGCGGTGGTGTCACCGGGGCGAAGCGCATTCGCCAGACGAATCGCGACCGGATCAAGGCTCAGCATCTCAGCGATGCGGTCCATGTGAACTTCGACCGCGAATTCCGTTTGCGGCGCGCCGAATCCGCGGAACGCACCGTTGGGCGGCGTGTTGGTCATCACGGCGCGACCGGTGATGTGAATATTGTCGCACCGATATGCGCCCGCCGCGTGAATGCAGCCGCGTGAGATCACAACCGGGCTGAGTGTCGTGTACGCGCCGCCGTCGATCAGCACGTCGATGCGCATCGCGACAATGCGACCATCGCGCATCACACCGGTCCGGTGATGGATGATCGCCGGGTGACGCTTGGTGGTGGCCAGCATATCCTCGGCACGGTCGTAAATCATCCTGACCGGACGCCCGGACTTGAGCGCAAGGAGCGCGGCGTGGCCGGCCAGAATTGACGGATACTCTTCCTTGCCGCCAAAACCGCCGCCGGTTTCGGTCTGCACAATCCGCACAGTGTGCCGCTCACCAAGCAGGCCGCTCACGGCCTTCTGCGCATAGAACGGGCACTGCAGCGACCCGTGAATCGTGACGCCGCCGTTCTCCGGCACCGCAACCACGCCATTCGGCTCGATGTAGATGTGCTCCTGGTGTCCGGTGCAATACCTCCCTTCGACGACGACATCGGCCGTGGCGAATGCTGCCGCCACATCGCCTTTCACGATGTTCACGTGCTTGAACACCGTGGTTGCGCGTTCCATGTCTACGACGGGCGCCTCTGCCTCATACTCGATAACCACGCGGGCCGTGTTGAGCAGCTCCCTGTTCTCGTGAGCGAGCAGGAGAATCGGTTCCGCAACGTGCTGCACTCGCGTCCCGGCCAGAAATGGTTGGTCGTCCGCGATCAACGCGACGATGTTGTTGCCGGGAATGTCGCGATGATCGACGACGGTAAAGCCGGCGCGATCAAAATCGCACCGAATGGCCCGAATCCGTCCCCGCTGGATCGTCGAGCGGATCGTGCGGCCGTGGAGCATGCCCGGGAACACCAGATCAGCCGCATATCGGGCCGCGCCGGTGGCCTTCCCGATCCCGTCCTTGCGGGAAACGTTGGTGCCGACCGCCGGCGAGTGATGCATGCCGCTCCGATGAAATGAGTCCCTGCAGGCCAAAGTACGGGGCGGGAGGGCCCGTCGCCAACGCCACTTGCGACATGTCGAACGCGCGCGAACTTGCGCCGGCGCGTGCAACCTTTCCGATTGTACGAGCCCTCCCTCTGCTTTCGATCGCCCGTCAGCGCTCACCAGAAGATCGACCATGCCGCCGATTGTCCCCAGACCGCTGTCCGATCGCCGCCCGTGGCTGGCAGTGGCGCAGGCATACGGGCGCGCATTGTGGTCGCGCCGTCGACTGCCGCCGGGAGGCCTGATTGACATCGGTGAGCTTGAACACGCGCATCGCACGCTGCTGATCGACTTCGCGCAGCGGCATGGCCCGGTCTTCAAAGGTCTGATGGAGCGTCGCCTGACCGTCTTCGTCGTCGGGAATTCGCTTGGCCGACGGCTGTTGAAGGAGCACGCGGGGGCGATGCGGGCGGTATCGATCCGCCTCGAATCGCTCTTCCCGCACGGGTTCATGCGCGGAATGGAAGGCGACACGCACCGCACCTATCGCAAGGCGCTGGTGCGAGGCGTCGCAGCGATGGACATGCAATCATTCGCGCCACGATTCGAGGCGATCGTGTCGACCGCATTGAATGCTCACGTGAACGTGCTGCAGCCGAAGGGCGCACTGAAGGCGTGGGACGTCACACTCGGGCAGATCGCGACGAGCACGATGATCATGCTGTTCTTCGGTCCACAACCCGGAGACGCGGCCCACGAACGCCTGATCGCGGCCTACCATCGATTGGGGCCGCGCGGTGTGGTGTGGAACGTGACGCCGATTGAGGCTGACGCATACCGGGCACTGGCAACCGACGTTGCTGCACTCGGCGCAGATAGCGGCGGTTTGCTTGGGGCCCTGCGCGCGCAGGGTCCTGTTGATGCGACGATGCTCGGCAATCTGATTTACATGGTTGAACTGGGGCGCTACGATCTGCGCGGGCTGCTGCGCTGGATTTCGCGCCATGCGGCAGATCACGCCGCGTGGACTGATAGCGTTGCGATTTCTGCGGCGCCGGCACTCGCCCCGGATGACGCGACACTCGCGGCCCGGGCGTTCGTGCTCGAGGCGTTGCGCATGGATCAGAGCGAACGCCTGATGCGCGACGTGCTGCACGACATCGTTTTCGATGGCTGGCTGATTCCGCGTGGATCGATGGTGCGCGTCTGTATGTGGGAGGCGCATAAGAACGCCGAGCACTTTCCGCAGCCGTTCCGCTTCGAACCCGATCGCTTCCGTGATGCCACGTCGGAAAGCGAACACTTCTCGCCGTTCGGCCTCGATCATCATCACTGCCCGCTGGCGGGCCCGGTGGTTGAGATCGCAGTGGCGTTCCTTCGCGTGCTGGCACGCAACTTCCTGGTGCACGGTCGCGGCGCGGAGCCGGCGGTGCGAGGGCCGAATCACTGGGAGCCGTCCCCGCGATTCGAGATCACGCTCGAGCATCGTTCGGGAGCAGTCCGCTGCGCGCGAGTGACGAGTTGACGCTACCGCTCGATCCAGACGCCAACGTTTTCGCCTGCTTCGCGAGGCAGGTTGACGCGAATGCGGCGGCACCGGCCGTTATCGACGAGAATGGCGAGACGAGCTATGGCGCGCTGGCGATGCGCGCTGACGCGATCGCGCGCTACCTGTTGCGCATTGGACTGACAGCCGAACAGCCGGTCGGCGTGCTCATGTCGCGTCGGACCGAACTGCTCGCCGTGCTGCTCGGCGTCTTCAAGGCTGGTGGCGCGTATGTGCCGTTTGATCCCGGTGATCCGGCAGATCGCATTCGCCGAATGCAGTCGTCGTGTGGCTGTGATCTGGTGCTGGGGGACGACACACTGCTGACCGCACTGCGCGCCGCCTGCGACGCGAGCGGGACCACCGCGCCGCGCACGGTGGACGTGACGACGATTCCGGACGGCACACCCCGCGACGCGGCGCTCGCAACTCCGGATGGCGGCGCGAGGCTCGCGTATCTGCTGTTCACGTCGGGCAGTACCGGTGAACCGAAAGCCGTCGAGGTGGAGCACGCCCAGGTGATGGCGCTGCTACGCTCGGCGCGTGACATGCTGCAGCTTGACGCGAATGATCGCTATCTCGCGGCATCGACGATTGCGTTCGACGCGTCGATCACAGAATTGTTTCTGCCACTGGTGACCGGCGCGACGGTGATTCTGCGTGATCGCGGTATTCTGCTCGATCCGCGACGCCTGGCGCACGATGTGCGCACGCACGGAATCACGGTGATGCAGACCGGCCCGTCGGTCTGGCAGGTCGTGCTCGCCGAGGTGCCCGACTTCCCGCGGGTGCGCGTGGCGATCACGCATGGCGAGGCGGTTGCGCCGGCACTGGCGCGACGGATTGCGGCGCAGGGCGATGTGGTGTGGAATCTCTACGGCCCCACGGAGACGACGGTGTGGGCCACCGCCGCGCGATTGCGCGAGCGTGACAGCGCCAGTCTCTCCACCACCTCAGCGCCAATCGGCAAACCACTGCCGCATGTGCACGCAGTGATTCTCGATGAGCAGGGCAACCCTGTGCCGGACGGAACGCCCGGCGAATTGTGCCTCGGCGGCCCGAGCGTCGCGCGCGGCTACAGAAACCGCGACGAACTGACACGCGAACGATTTGCGACCATTGGCGGTGAGCGAATGTACCGCAGCGGCGATGTTGTTGTGCGCGATGCGGATGGGGTGTTGCACTACTTCGGTCGCAACGACGATCAGATCAAGGTGCGTGGCATTCGCGTCGAGCCAGGCGAAGTGGAGGCGGCGATCCTGCATGACCCGCGTGTCGCACAGACGGCCGCGACGTGGTTCCCGAACCCGAATGGCAGCCGTTCGATCGTCGCGGCGGTGGTGCTGAAGGCCGGCGCGCAGTGTCGCGCACAGGACCTGCACGACGCGCTGACGGCGCGACTGCCGCGCGCGATGATTCCAGCGCGCTTTCTGTTTGTCCCGTGGCTGCCGATGACGACCAGCGGCAAGGTCGATCGCAAGGCGATCCGGCAGGAAGCGGAAACTGCGGCGGCGACATCGACGAACACCGCTTCGCGTGCGACTCCCGCCGCACCGTTGCACCGTGCATTGACCAATACCGAGCGTGCGCTGGCCACAATCTGGGAACGCATGCTCGGCGTTCCCTCGGTGGCACCGGATGATCATTTCTTCTCCATCGGCGGTGATTCACTGGCCGCAGTACTGATGATGGTCGAGGTCGAAGCCCGATTCGGTCTGGTACTGCCGGTGCATCTGGCGTTCGAGGCTCCGACGCTCGAGATGCTCGCCCGCCGCGTCGAAAAGGTGCAGCAGAAGCTGGAGGATGAAGTCACGTCGGGCTTTGTGTTTCAGCTGGTGCCGTCGGAGCGCGGCACACCGGTGTTCTTCAGCGGTGTTGAGCTGTCACTTGCCCGCCGCGGATTGTGGACACTGCGCTGCCCGCTGTTTGCAATTGCGCTCTGGGCACGAGGCAGTGGCTTCGTGCAGCAATCGTCGGTCGTGTCGCTGGCGACGTCGCATGTCGCCGCCATGCGCGCGATCCAACCGCGTGGCCCATATCGACTGGCGGGCTTTTCACTGGGTGGATTGATCGCATACGAGATGGCGCAGCAACTGCGCGCGGCGGGCGAAGTGGTGGAGATGCTGTTTCTGCTGGACTCGATGTCGCCGTACACGATGCTGTTGCCGGGGGCCGGTTCGAAACCGACGTCCACATTGCCTGACCAGGATTTTCGCGCG
Source organism: Gemmatimonadaceae bacterium (assembly GCA_031380785.1). Lineage (GTDB taxonomy): Bacteria > Gemmatimonadota > Gemmatimonadetes > Gemmatimonadales > Gemmatimonadaceae > JACMLX01. The sequence continues at coordinate 1,287 of JANMWU010000006.1, read as the reverse complement.
CCGCTGCAAGTGCGCATTGCGCGGCATCTGCGTCGGGTCGCGCGCGGGCCTGGCACGCGAAGCGCACGGCAATGGCTGCATGACTCGCTGATGCTGGATCGCGTGGCGTTGATCGACTGGATGCACTACATCGGCACGAATCACTATCTGCGGCACCCGAATGCCGCGTCGCGCCTGCTGTTCCCACGGGATCGGTGGCGCGCGTTCTGGTTTGCGGGTCGTCGGCTGGTCAGGCGCTACATCGCAACGCCGTACGACGGGCCGGTGCTGGCGGTATTCACGAATCAGGATCGCCGTGGCGAGAGCTGGAATTTGCTGCTCGGGCCCGCGGCAAAACGATATGATGTTGATGTGCCGCATCTGACGCTGTTCGACGAGCCGACCCTGTCGCAGTGGATGGGGTGGCTGGCACAGGAGTTAGGTGAGGAGCTGGTGGAACGGCGATAGACGGTCGCGTAGGCAGCGCCGGAATAGCCGGACGCGAGGCCGGCGGTCCTTGTGCGGAAGGAAATCTTCGGGCGATGTCGAATATCCGGCACCAGTTCCGACTTCTGTGCAGCCGATGATTGTCGGCGCCTGGACCACATCTTCTCTGGAGATCCGCTCATGTCCACCCCCACGATCCGCCCCTTCCTCTGGTTCGGCCAGAACGCCGAAGCCGCCGCCAACTTCTACGTATCGGTCTTCAAAAATTCGAAGATTCTCAGCGTCATGCCTTCGCCCGATCCAAAGACGCCGATGGGTGTCGAACTCGAGATCGACGGCCAGCGCCTCATCGCATTCAACGGCGGTCCGCACTACAAGCTCACTGAAGCAGTGTCGCTGATGGTGCACTGCGAAACGCAGGAGGAGGTCGATTATTTCTGGCAGAAGCTCACGTCCGACGGCGGAGCCGAGAGCCGCTGCGGCTGGCTGAAGGACAGATTCGGATTGTCGTGGCAGGTGATACCGAAGGCGCTCATGACGCTGATGGGCGACAAGGATCCGGCCCGTGCCGGCCGTGTGGTGCAGGCGATGCTGGGCATGTCGAAGATCGACATTGCGGCGTTGCAGCGGGCGTACGACGGGGCGTGAGAGTTCCTGGTCCGCCGAGCGGCGGCGGACGTGGAATCATGTCGCATTTGCTGGCGTCCTGACGTTGCTTACTCTTACTGAGGAGGCCGGATAATAGTGCGTAGTTCTGTCACGCAGCGTAGCGCACGTGCCGTTCCTGGAACAAGTTTTTGATCACCTGCGGCTGCTTCTGTCGGCGAAAGAGATGGCGCCGCACGGCGGTCATCATCTCCA
>JANMWU010000001.1:0-2950 GCA_031380785.1 Gemmatimonadaceae bacterium | reverse complement strand
CGTCAGGTCCAGCACATCGGCGATGCTCATGCCGCGGAAGCGCACTTCCAGCGTCTCGCGGTTGAAGCGTTTGCCCTTGCACACATCGCACGGCACAAACACGTCGGGCAGGAAGTGCATCTCGATCTTCACCAGACCGTCACCCTGACACGCTTCGCAGCGGCCACCTTTCACGTTGAAGCTGAATCGCCCTGGTCCGTAGCCGCGAATCTTCGCTTCCGGCATCTCGGCGAACAGGTCGCGAATCGGCGTGAACAGCCCGGTATACGTGGCCGGATTCGACCGCGGTGTGCGGCCGATCGGACTCTGGTCGATGTCGATCAGCTTGTCGAGATATTGCAGACCGGTGATGCGATCGTGCAGGCCGGGAATCACGCGGGCACGGAAGAAATGCCGCGACAGCGCACGCTGAAGAATGTCGGTCACCAGCGTCGACTTGCCGGATCCTGACACACCGGTCACCGCCACGAACACGCCGAGCGGAATCTCGACGTTGATGTTGCGCAGATTGTGCTCGCGCGCATTCTCGATGCGGACTACGCGCTGCGGATCCATCTTTCGCCTGACCGCCGGAATTGGCACGCTCCGCTTGCCCGACAGATATTCGCCGGTGAGAGATCCCGCCGTGTTGCGGATGTCATCCACCGTGCCTTCGGCGATCAACATGCCACCGTGCTTGCCCGCGCCCGGGCCCATGTCGAGCACATGATCGGCGAGGCGCATCGTCTCCTCGTCATGCTCCACCACGATCACCGTATTGCCCAGATCGCGCAGCTGCGTGAGCGTGTGCAGGAGTCGCTCATTGTCGCGCGAATGCAGGCCGATGCTCGGCTCATCGAGGATGTACAGCACACCGCACAGCTTCGACCCGATTTGCGTCGCCAGACGGATGCGCTGCGCTTCACCGCCGCTCAGACTCTCCGCGCTGCGATTCATCGTCAGATAGTCGAGACCGACATCGACCAGAAAGCCGAGTCGCTCAGTCACTTCCTTGAGAATCGGTCCGGCAATCTCGGCATCCAGTCCAATCGGCTTGCCCTGCGCGCGCACCGGTACACCTCGGAAGAACGCCAGCGATTCCGACACCGACATCGCGACCACTTCGCCGAGATTGCGGCGTTCGATCGTGACGGCAAGTGATTCAGGTTTGAGCCGTGTGCCATGACACGACGGGCACGGCGTCGCGAGCATGAACGCTTCCAGCTCCACGCGGATCGAATCGCTGTCTGTTTCGTCGAATCGGCGCTGAATGGTCGCGAGAATTCCATCCCACTTGAGCAACGGCTTCACGGCCGCCTTGGTGGCAGTCTTTGCCGCCGTTTTTTTCACTGCGGCTTTACCGACGCTCTTCACCGCTTCAGCCGGAGCGCTCAGCGAATCGAGACCGTGCAGCAATGCATGTCGCACATACTGCGGCAGGTCACTCCACGGCGTCTTCAGGTCGAATTGCAGCGCCTCCGCCAATCCTGGCAGAATCACTTTGCGCAGATAGCCGTCCGGTTCGCCCCACGGTAGCACCACGCCTTCCAGCAGCGTCAGCGATGGATCGCCGAGTATCAGCTCCTCGTTCACCATCCGCTTCACGCCAAGTCCACTGCAGGTCGGACAGGCGCCGAACGGCGAGTTGAACGAAAAGTGGCGCGGCTCCATCTCCGGCAGCGAGATGCCGCAATGCGGGCAGCCATAGCGTTCGCTGAACATCTGGCTTTCGCGCGCGCCGCTCACCAGCGACACGACTTCCACCATACCGTCGGCAAGTTTCAAGGCCGTCTCGATCGAATCGGCGAGGCGACCGCGATCATCGGTCTTAAGCACCAGTCGATCGACAATCACGCTCACATCGTGATTCATGCGTCGATTGAGCTTCGGCGGATCGGCGAGTTCAATCACATCGCCGTCAACCCACGCTCGCACAAACCCCTGTTTCCGCGCTGCCTCGAACAGTTCGCGGAATTCGCCCTTGCGACCGCGCACGAGCGGCGCCAGCACTTCGAGCCTGGTGCCGGGATTGCCGAGCAGTACGACATCGGTGATCTGCGCCGCGCTCTGCCGCTGCACCGGACGTCCGCAGTTGGGACAGTGCGGCACACCGGCGCGCGCCCACAGCAGGCGGAGGTAGTCGTACACCTCCGTCACGGTGCCAACGGTCGATCGCGGGTTGTGTCCGGCCGTTTTCTGCTGGATGGAGATCGCCGGACTCAACCCTTCAATCGAGTCGACGTCGGGCTTCTCCATCAGGCCCAGAAACTGCCGTGCATATGCCGACAGGCTTTCGACATACCGTCGCTGCCCCTCGGCGTAAATGGTGTCGAACGCGAGTGACGATTTGCCAGACCCTGACAGGCCGGTGATGACCGTCAGTTTGTTTCTGGGGATCGTGACGTCGATGTTCCGGAGATTGTGCTCCCGGGCCCCGCGTATGATCAGTGCATCTTCCGCCATAAGCATGGTAAGGTCGCCGTTCCGGGCGACGCATTCAACCCGGCCGGTCAGACGGGACGTGAGGCGCGCCACAGAGCAGGCGTTGGGCTGGTTCCGACTGGCGGTCCAGTGGCATCTCCTGGGGTCACGGTGAAGTGACCGGCAGGTCTGCTGAACAGTCTCCGGGTATGCGATTTCGGGAGGCGGTGCAGTCGCCGTGCTCCACCTATCTTTCCTGAGCGCGGCGCATGATCGAATTGCAGGGCGTGACCAAGCGGTACGGCGACTTCATCGCGGTCGAGGGACTCGACCTGACAGTGCAATCCGGCGAGGTCTTCGGCTTTCTGGGTGCCAACGGCGCCGGCAAGACTACCACGCTCAAGATGCTGGCCGGTATCCTCCGGGCCGATAAGGGCACGGTGCGGGTCGCCGGAATCGACATGCGCACGAACCCGGTCGAAGCCAAGCGGCATCTCGCGTTCGTTCCCGACCGTCCGTACGTGTACGATAAACTGACCGGCAGCGAATT
>JANMWU010000869.1:0-2892 GCA_031380785.1 Gemmatimonadaceae bacterium | reverse complement strand
CTGGGAGCCAGGTGGACTGAGCGTGCGCGACGTGCTCGGCATCATTCAGGCAATTCCGGGCCGGATCGTGGGTGCGGATGTGGTGGAGTTCAATCCGGTGCGTGATCAGGCGGGCATGACGGCGATGGTTGCGGCCAAGATCGTGAAGGAGCTGGCCAGCGCCATGATCGGGTCGGTGGGCACCGGTCGCTGACCGACGGCGCGTTTGGGTCAAAATCCCCATTGCCGCCCCGTTAGCCGCATGAGATGATGGGAGAAGTCACCGCGTCTGTTTTTTGGGGCAGCTCCAGCGTACGAGGCTTGCTGGTGCGCCAACGCGGGGCCAGATCGCCGGCGGTGCCGGCTGCAATCGACTGCTTTGCCGGACGCAACCGGCACCGACCTTTCACCGTGGAGCTGTACCGATGCGCGCGTTTCCCACTCACCGGCGACTGACCCCGTACGCATTTGCGTTGTTCGTTGCGCTGCTCGCACAGCCCGCGCAGGCACAGTTCGGCGGCTTGATCAAGCGTGCCACCGAGCGCCGTGTCGAACAGAAGGTGGATGATCAGGCGAACGTGGCGATGCTCATTCCACCGACGTTCGACGGTACTACTCTCGAGATCACCACGGCGCGCCTCGACGTCTATCAGGCTGCGATGGAGAAGCGTCGCGCGCAGGCGGGGCAGAACCGAGCCGCTGTCGAGGCGCTGCAACGGCGCGCGATTGCAACGCGCGATTCGGCACACGCCGCCGACAAGCCGGGCGAACGCGACACCTATGAGCGGAGCACGGGCCGGTACAGCGATTGTCGCAACACCGTGCGCAGCGAGATGGAGAAGGCGGCGGAAGAGAAGTCGAAGGCAATGATGATGCAGATGCAGGCCAATCCGATGGCGGCGCAGAACGACCCGAAAGTGAAAGAGATGATGGCGTTGATGCAGGAGATGGCGGCTGCGCAGCAGCGTGGCGATACTGCCACAGCGCAACGGGCGATAGCCCGACTACAGTCCACCTTCGGCGCGACTTCCGACAGCGCCGGCATCGACAAGGGCGCGGCCCCAAAGTGCGGCGCTCGCCCGTCAAAGCCAGTCAGCATGGCGCGGTCAGAGGCACTGAATGCGCGCGCCGATTCGATCGATTCAGCCAGCCGTGCGCAGAGTGCAGGCGGCAATGGCGTGAAGGGTGTCGACGTCGGCATGACGGATGTGCAGGCGCGCATGTTCTGGGAGCGCATCCAGTCGTGGCTCAGCGGCATGCGCAAGGACGCGCCGATAACTGTCACCTTCACAAGGCCCGAGTACGATCTGCTGGTTTCACGTCGCGCCGCGCTGCGCAAGGCGTTCAGCGGCTCGGAATGACGGCCAGGAAGGCGCTGACTGCATGGATCATCGGCAGTCTTCTCGCAGTGCTCCCGAGCGGCGCCCAGAAGGCGCCGCTCGCAGTTGCAGACCATGGTGGCTGGCGCGGACTCTGGCGACCTGATTCTGCACCGCCAGCGCAGTGGACCGTCGGCGACGGCGCACTGCTTTCGACGCTGCAGTGGAAGGCCGGCCGCGGCGGCATTTCATACGCAGAGGTACCAATTCGCGGGGACGGCGAGGCGTGGCGGACACGCGCCATCATCGTGCGCCTCGATCCATCGCGGGTTCGGCTTGCACTGGACACCTCCTTTCGCGCGCGACGTGAAGCTGACGGCGCCATCATTCGGTCAGCGCGCTGGCGCGTGGAAGATGCGCGCGCGACGGCGCTCTTCGCCGTCAACGCCGGCCAGTTTGATGCTACCCTCTGGGGCACTCTGCCGTGGGGATGGGTGGTCCTTCGCGGTACCGAATGGCGCTCACCTGGCGTCGGTCCGCTTTCGATGGGCGTCGTCTTCGACAGCAGCGGTGCCGTGCGTCTGGTCTCGCCGAACGCGTTTGCTGCACCAGATCGTGCGCGCGGCGTGGAATGGGCGTTTCAGAGTTTCCCGACGCTTCTCGACGGCGATGGCAACGTGCCCGATGCGCTGCGCAATTCCGGCAGTGGCGTTGATCTTACACATCGCGACGCGCGACTGGCACTCGGTGTTCTGCGCGATGGCACCGTGCTCATTGCGATAACGCGCTTCGATGTCTTTGGTCCCACACTTGGTGCCGTGCCGTTCGGACTTACCACGCCGGAGATGGCCGCGTTCATGGGTGCGCTCGGCTGCGCCCGTGCCGTGATGCTGGACGGCGGAATCAGCGCCCAGATGCAGCTGCGCGACAGCGCCGGTGTGCTGCAGCGATGGGCCGGCTGGCGACGGGTGCCGATGGGAATGCTGGTGCTGCCGCGCTGACGCCAGTTCCTCCCGGTACTGCGCCTACGAACATCGCCACACCGGCTCGCGCGGTGAGCCATGATGTGGCGATGTCTGCGCGCGAAAAACTTCGCGCTTTCAGTGTGACGCGTTACGCTGGCGCCAGCTCCGTTCTGCTGATCGGCTTCGACTTCGGCGCGTGGACGTGCAGCACGCCGTCATTGAATTCGGCTGAGATGCGTTCGAAGCTGATCGGCGTCGGCAGGCGGAAGCGACGATACACTTCGTGCTCGCCGGTCTCGATCGTTGTGCTCTCGTCCTCGGTGGTGGTCTCCGCGGCCGCCATCATCGCGTGAACCACGACTTCGGTATCGGTCGCCATGATCTCGACATCACCGGCGCTGAAGCCCGGCAGTGACACGTCGACGTCGTAGGCGTTGTCCTGTTCGAACACGTCACCCGATGCCATGCCGAGTATCTCACGCTCCGCCGCGAGCCAGTCATCGACTTCGTTGCTTTCATGATCGCCACGTTCGAGAAAGAGCTCATACGCTCTCTGTCGGATCGCTTCCAGTTCGCGGTCGCGGGCGGGGGCCGATGACAGTGTGGTTGCGGTGTCACTCTGGCGCGTG
>JANMWU010000658.1:0-4259 GCA_031380785.1 Gemmatimonadaceae bacterium | reverse complement strand
GGGGCGCGCGTATCGATATCGCGCACTGGTCGATGCGGACAAGGCCGGCGACAGCGCCCTCGCCCGCGTCCGCGAATCGATCTTCCACGGCTCGGCCGAAAAACTGTTCGCGCACTTCGTCGCCGACGAAAAACTCAGCCGTACCGAGCTCGAACGCATGCGTCGCTTGCTGGCCGAGCGTCTGGGGGACGAATCATGATCGCCTGGTGGATGGCACAGATCGCGCTGCTCGGTACGCTGCTGGCCATGGCGGCATTCGGCACCGAGGCGGCGCTGGTTGCCGCGCGCAAACCCACGCGACTGGCGTGGATCGCAGCGCTCGTGATGACGGTGGTGCTTGGCGCACTCGCTCCGTCACGACTCAGCACCGCGAGCATTGCGGAACGCGCGTGGGTGCCAACAGCGACTGTCTCCACGATTCAGTCCGTTCCCGCATCGGAAACCGCGTTCTCGTTTGTGCGCATGGCGTGGCGCAACGCATCGGAATTGATCGCGACAGGCATTCAGCGAGGATGGGGCGCGTGGCATGACACCATGCCGAGCGACATCGGCAACTGGCTGCTGATGGCGTGGGTGCTGGCGAGCGCGGTGCTGCTCACGCTCTTCGTCGCCGTCCATATCCGTTATCACCGTCGCCGCGCGCACTGGCCGCTCGGATCGGTGCACGGCACCACCGTGCGAATTGCGCAGAACACCGGTCCCGCAGTGATCGGCGTCACCAACGCGGAGATCGTGCTGCCGCATTGGCTGCTTGCACGCGGCAATCGCGAGCAGGAACTCGTGCTCGCACACGAAATGGAGCATGTGCGCGCGCATGACCCGGTGCTGCTCGCGCTTGCACAAGTCGCGGTGGTTCTTCTGCCGTGGCATCCCGCAGTGTGGTGGATGGCCAGCCGCCTCCGTCTTGCCATCGAACTCGATTGTGATCGACGTGTGTTGCAGCGCGGCGCAAGCACGCGCGACTACGGCACACTGCTCATCGACCTCACCGATCATCGCACGGGCTTCGGTGTCGCACTCCCTGCCTTCTCGTGCCGCCCTTCACATCTCGAACGGAGACTGGTTGCAATGACACCGAAAAGACTGCGCTATCCGCTGATCCGCGTACTGGCCACCGGTGCGATGGCATCGCTGGCGGTGCTGGCGGCGTGCGAAGCGAAGCTGCCAACGTCGGACGACGTGGATAACATGACCGCGTCGAGTGCGACGGCGGTTGCCGGCAAGATCGCGTTGATCGACACAGCGAATGTTGTCTACTACGTGGACAATGTGCAGGTCAGCAAGGCGGAAGCTGAAAAGATCGCGGCCGAGCGGATAGCGACGGTAAATGTGGTGCAGAAGGGCATGCAGTCCGGCGGTGAAGTGCGTATCACGACGATCCTGGCCGCGGCAGGCTACGTGAAGGACTCGAGGGATTCCGGCCCAACGCGCATCAACTACAAGCGTCTCGACGCCGACGCCGCGCGTGATCTGATGGGGCCGACGCGCGTGACGCTTGTGACGCCGGGCGACGCCGTCTCAGCGAGCGCCGGAACCGGTCCGCTCAGGCACATGAGCGTGGATACCGCGCGTGGTGCGCCTGGACCGACTGCCAAGCAGGCGGCCGAGATGAAGCCGCGCACGGCATTTACCGGCATCGTGATCATCGATGGCGTCATTAGCGACATGAATGCGATGAGCCGCATTGCGCCGGACCAGATCGCGACAGTGAATGTGATCAAGGGCGCCACCGCGACGTCACAGTACAGCGATCCCCGCGCGGCGAACGGTGTGATCGTGGTGCACACGAAGGGCGCGAAGCAGTAGTCAGCGCCGCAACAAAACGTCCCCGCGCAAGCATCGCCTTGCGCAGGGACGTTCGTGCTTCTGCCCTGGGCATCACGCCGCCAGCACGCTCCACCCGAGCATCGTCCCAACCACCATACTCGCCGTCGCCGCCACGATTCGAATGCTCATCGCCCAGTGCCTGCTGCGCGCTACGGCCATGCCGGCCACGCCACCGATCAGCAGCGTGACGAGACACATCCCGCCGATCGTGCCAACACCAAACGCGAACAGATAGGCGAACTGCATCTTCACGCTCGATGCGGCGGCGACCAGGAGCACAATCACGGCGCCACTTCCCGCAAGTCCGTGCGCAATGCCGAAACCGAATGCACCGCGCACGTTGCGGATGCGCTCCGGATGCAGATGCGGCACGCGCGCGTGATGAGCATGCGCATGTTCCTCACCGAGCACACGACGATGGCGACGCGCCTCGGTGATGAGCGTCGAAAGGCCGAGGACGATCAGCATTGCGGCCACGAGCGGTTCGAAGCTGGCGAAGAAGCGCTCCGGAACGTGAATGCCGATGAATGCAAGCAGACCGACGCTCATGTCGCGTCCGCCATTGCGGCAATCATCGCCTGGCCGAGCGCCAGACCACCGTCATTCGGCGGAACCTGACGATGTGTGAGCACGGTGAAGCACGCCTGCCGCAGCCGCCGCGCCGTGAGCGTCAGCAGAAGGACGTTCTGGAAGACGCCGCCAGTCAATCCAACCGTTTGCACCTTGTGCACATCGCGCAAACGCATCGCCATCTGCACGATTCCGGTCGCCAGCGCACTGTGCACATCCAGCGCGATCCGGCGCTGACTGCGGCCGTCAAGGAGATCGCGCAGCATGTCGTTCCAGAAGGCCCTGAGCGACAGTTGCAGCGGCGGCGTTCCGTCGCCGGTAACTTCGATCGCGTATCTGCAGCCGGACGCAATCGGCGCCGTCATTGCGAGTGCCTCGAACTCGATCGCCGCCTGCCCCTCGTAGGTCACCGACTGACGCAGGCCGCAGAGCGCGGCGCAGGCATCGAGCAGTCGCCCGGCAGATGTCGTGACAACTGTCTGAACGCCGTTCGTGAGTTGCGTGTGCAACACACGCCGCGCTTCCTCCGTCAGTGCCTGCACCGGCGCCAGTTCATCACTCCACTCGATTCCAGCCGAATGCAGATGCGCGAGCGCCATGCGCGATGGATTTCGCACCGCACTGTCGCCGCCGGCAAGCATTGTCGGCGCCAGATGCGCGACGCGCTCAAAATCACGATAGTCGGCCAGCAGGAACTCACCGCCCCAGATCGCGCCGTCGGTTCCGAAGCCGGTGCCATCGAACGCGACGCCCAGAATGCGCTCGTTACCCGACAGTCCATGCTCAGCCATCAGCGACGCAACGTGTGCGTGATGATGCTGCACGCGGTGCAGCCGCAGCCCGCGCTCGGCGGCGAATCGCGCCGCCCAGACACTGCTGCGATACGCCGGACTCATGTCCGCCGCGACAACTCGCGGTCGCACACCGAACAGCTGCTGCAGGTGCACGATCGTGCGCGTCATCGCCCGTTCGGTCTCGAGATTCCCCACATCACCGATGTGCGGTGAGAGGAACGCATATGCGTCGCGGGTAAGACACACCGTTGATTTCAGTTCGCCGCCGACTGCCAGCACCGGTTGCACAGGCCGCGGCAACGCCACTGGATACGGCGCATAGCCACGCGACCGCCGGATCGGCAGTTCGGCGCCAAGCGCGATCCGCATCACCGAGTCATCGGCCGGCGCGACGATCTCGCGATCGTGAAACAGCACACCGTCAGCAATGCCGTCAAAGCGTGCGAACGCATCGTCCGGCGTGAATGCGATCGGTTCGTCGGCGAGATTGCCGGAGGTCAGCACCAGCGGCCCCACCTCAGCCAGCAGGTGATGCAGAGGCGAGTACGCGAGCATCACGCCGATCGTTTGATGGCCTGGCGCCACCGAATCGGGCAACGGCGCATCGGCGCGGCGGGCCAGCAGCACGATTGGATGCGCTGGCGATGTCAGGAGCGCGGCTTCGGCATCGCTGATCGTCGCGAGTGAGGCGGCGGTGTCGAGATCGCGGACCATCACGGCCAGCGGCTTGTCCGGACGATGCTTACGCGTGCGGAGCAGCCGTACGGCAGCCTCGTTCGCCGCCACGCACGCAATGTGAAATCCGCCGATGCCCTGCACTGCGATGATATTGCCGAGCTGCAACGCATCGATCGCCAATTGCAGCGCATTTCTGTCATGAACAGTTGCCGCGCCCGATGTTCCCTTGCGCCAGGACATCTCCGGTCCGCATTGCGGACAGGCGTTCGGCTGCGCGTGATACCGACGATTGGCCGGGTCGTTGTATTCCGTCGCGCACGCCGCACACATCGTGAAGCGCGACATCGACGTCTGCGCGCGATCATACGGCAAAGCGGTGACGATGGTGTA
>JANMWU010000822.1:0-3215 GCA_031380785.1 Gemmatimonadaceae bacterium | reverse complement strand
GGCGCCACCGGCGCGCTGGGCGGAATTGCCAGCGCCTTTGCTGCCCCTGAGGTTGGAGAAATCGCCGACCGGAATTCGGGTGATCTCCGCATGGGATCCATCCGCGCAATGGCATTCGCTGGTCTCGCACTCGCAGTGGTGCTGCTGCGCGATCGTAAGCGATTCTCCGCAGCCGCCGCTGGCTGGGCTCTGATCGCGATCGTGGTCGTCGATCAGGTGTCGGTCATGCGGCTGTACTGGCGCTTCCTGCCGCCGGCCGCAGTCACGTTCGCAACAGACCCGGCGATCGAATACATCAAGAAAGCAACAGCGGGCAATCCGGGCCGGGTCATCGAAATTCGTCCCCAGGCGCCGGGCACGCCGCCACGTGACCCGAATCTTGGCCGCAGCGGCCTGATGGCGCATGGCATTCGGCAAGTCGTCGGCTATCACGGCAATGAACTGCAGCGCTACGACGATCTGCTGGCTCAAGATGATCGTCAGCGCAACCTGTTCAACCCAAACTTCTGGCAGCTCGCGAACGCGCGATTCCTCTACACCGACATCGTCGAATCACCGATCGACGGCGCAAAACTTGTCGCCGGACCCGCCCGCGATGCCGCTGGTTCCATGATCTATCTCTACGAGCTGCCCGGCGACAATCGCGCCGCCTGGGTCGCGCCCGCCATCGTCAAGGCCGCCGACAGTGTGACGCTGAACACCGTGCTCGACCCGCGCTTCCCGGTCCACTCGGTCGCAATTTTTAATGACAGCGCGAACGTCGAGGTGGCGAAAATCACCGCGGCGCCGACGCCGCTCGACCTGAATGTCTCAGTTACGAAATACGCCGCCGGTGCGATTTCGCTTACGCTCGGCGCACCGGCTCCGGCCGGATCCGCCCTGATTGTCTCCGAGAACTTCTATCCCGGCTGGAACGCCACAGTCGATGGCAAACCGGTCACTGCGTCGCGCGCCATGTACTCGCTGATCGGTGTGCCCCTGCCAACCGGCGCGCGCCAGGTCGAGCTTACGTTCACGAGTGCCAGCTTTGAAAGAGGCAAACTGATCACACTCATCTCGCTCGCAGCGGCTCTCCTGCTCCTCGCAGCCGGTGTGGTGATGGATCGGAGGAAGACGCCGTGACAGCTCCAGTGACACACGAGGCCACAGCCCCCGAAAGCGGCCTCGTCATCGTACCGACGTACAATGAATGCAAGAACGTTGCACGAATCATCGAATCGGTGCTGTCGCAGGATCCGCGACTGCATATCCTGATTGTCGACGATGGCTCTCCGGATGGCACCGGCACAATCGTGGACGAGATCGCGGCGCGCGATCCACGCGTGCATGCGTTGCATCGCGCAAAAAAGATGGGGCTCGGAACTGCCTATCTGGCGGGATTCAAATGGGCGCTGGCGCGAGAGTATTCGCTCTTCTTCGAGATGGATGCAGACTTCTCGCACGATCCCGGACACCTCCCGGAATTCCTGAAGGCAATCGAAAATGCCGACATTGTCATCGGCTCCCGCTACCGGAACGGCAAGGTGACGGTGGTGAACTGGCCCATGACTCGGCTCATGTTGAGCTACAGCGCCAACGTGTATGCCCGGATGGTGACCGGCCTTCAACTCTTCGACGCGACCGCAGGCTTCAAGTGCTTCCGCCGCGCCGTGCTCGAAACGATCGATCTCGACGACGTGCGCTCCAATGGCTATGCGTTCCAGATCGAAGTCAACTTCCGCGCCTGGAAGAAAGGCTTTCGCTTCGTGGAGATCCCGATCGTATTCACGGACCGCACGGAAGGTGAAAGCAAGATGTCCAAGCAGATTGTTCGCGAAGCGATCTGGATGGTGTGGCGGCTCCGCTGGTGGTCCATCACGGGTCGCGTGTGACGCCGGCGACCGGTCGCCCATTCTGGAAGATGTCGGGGTCGGGAAACGACTTCGTATTTTTCGATGCGCGATCAAGTGCTGGCGCCATCGACCCGCTGGAGAACACGCCGGACATAGCCTCGATCTGCGCGGCACACCTCGGCGTCGGTGCGGACGGAGTGGTATTCATAGCGGAGTCCACCGACGCGCTGTTCACGATCCGGTACTACAACGCCGATGGATCACGCGCGACGCTCTGCGGTAATGCTTCTTTGTGCGCCGCGCAAAGTGCTGTCAAGCTTGGACTTGCATCGCGTGAACGGATGTTTCACTTCATGTCTGATGCGGGCCGCATCGAGGCATCGATCGACCTGTCGGGTGACGCGACCGTCCGGCTGGCGCCGGTAACCGCGCTCAACGCGCAGGCGCCGGAAGGGCTCGGGCCGCAGGAAATGCGGATCGGATACGCCGTTGTTGGCGTGCCGCATCTGGTGGTGCTGGTGGCTGACGTCGCGGCCATCGACGTGGCAGGCCGCGGGCGCATCCTGCGGTACGGAACGTCGCGCGCTCCGGCCGGTGCGAACGTCAATTTCCTCAGCGGCGACTCGGCAACCGGGTCGTGGAGAATCCGCACGTACGAGCGTGGCGTCGAGGCGGAGACCTACGCCTGTGGCACCGGTGCCGTGGCCGCGGCGGCGTGCTTGATCGCGTGGGAAATGTCGCCCGCAAGCGCACAGGTTGGACTGCTGACGGCCAGCGGAAAGTCGCTTCGCGTGCGTCTTCCGGAGACCTCCGACGCGGCCTGGAGCGAGCTCTCGGGCGAAGGCCGCGTGGTCTACGATGGTGAGCTTCAGGCGTTCCGCTGAGCGGCCTGATAGGGTCAGCGCCGCCAAGCGGTGTGTGACCGCCCCGTGACGGGACATGGACGTCATTTGTGTGGAACCCGTCCGGCTTTCCACAGCGGGGGCACGAAAGGGGCACTTATCCACACTTTTCCACTACCGTAGGTTTACATAATACTTCTTATAAGAAGTCTGCCTGCGCCAGTGTGCTAGTCCGCTCGGCACAACCGAAGGCACAAACAGCAATCATTTCAGCCGCGAAATCACTGTGGCACGGACCATCGAAACCGCTCGTGCTGGCCAGCTGCCTCGCTGCCGCACGATCCCGTCAGCAACGTGCGAGCAGGCCGTGGTTCCCGAAATCGCACCGCTGAAATCCGGCCGACCCGCGTCACCTGGCTTACTGCTTGACTACCAGTTCGCCGAGTCGTATGTGCGCTTCGGCGGCGAGCGGTCCGCGCTCGTCCTTGGCTAGAATCGTCCAGAGCTTGATCGCTTCCACGTCATTGCCGGCAGCCATATA
>JANMWU010000810.1:0-6461 GCA_031380785.1 Gemmatimonadaceae bacterium | reverse complement strand
GTGGTGTCGTTGGGATTGCGGTGATCGCTCGACAGTTTCGCCCACCAGATCGATGGCGCCCAGATCACGCCGGGCCTGATTCCGTCAGTCACCCGCACCACGGCGTGAAACGCACCGCGGTCATTGGCAATCTCCACCATCTGGCCTGACGCAACACCGCGCAGCCCGGCGTCGTCAGGATGCATCACGCACTCCGGTTCCTTTGCCGCGCGCCGGAGCGTCGCCACATTCACGAAGCTCGTATTCAGAAACTGGTGCGCCGGACTCGATATGAGCGTCAACGGAAAACGCTGCGCGAGCAACGGATCGCTCTCGGCCGATTCGTAGGGTGGGATATACGTCGGTACCGGATCCAGCCCCATCGCCGCCAGACGTGGCGACTCGAACTCGCACTTGCCACTCGGCGTGAGAAACCCGCCTTGTGCGAAAGGCAGATATGGACGCGGCACGTTCAGGCGAACCCACCCACGATCCAGCAGCGCTTCGAATGTGACGCCGTTCATGCGTGCATGATTCGAGGTCAGCGCCTGTCGTATCAGCGTCAGGTCGTCGTCGCGCAGCGACGGTTCGTCAACCTGCATCGCCGCCGCCAGCCTCCGAAAAATCTCGGTGTTCGGCAGCGACTCGCCGATCGGTGCGATCGCCGGACGATTGAGCGTGGCGTTGTAGTGCCCGTACGCCGTATGCACATCCCAGTGTTCCAGCTGCGTCGTGGCCGGAAGCACGAAATCGGCCCAGTCGGCGGTGTCGGTCTGGAAATGTTCAAGCACCACCGTGAACAGATCTTCCCGCGCCAGGCCTTTGCGCACCGCATTCAGGTCCGGCGCCACGGCAGCGGGATTGCTGTTGTATACCACCAGCGCTTCCACCGGCGCACCACCAACGCCGGCATCGGCCTTCGTCAGTGCATCGCCGAGCAGGCTCATATTGATGGTGCGTGCTGCCGGGCCGAGATCGGGGCGCTGCAGGCCGTCCTTGTTGAACGCGAATGCACCGCTGCTCGACAGGCTCACTCCACCGCCCGCACGACGCCAGTGTCCGACAAGCGCAGGCAGACAGGCAAGCGTGCGCACTGCCATGCCGCCGCCGGCGTGCCGTTGCAATCCGTAATTGATGCGGAGGAGTGCCGCCTTTGCGGCACCATACTCGCGCGCGAGCGACGCAATTCTCTCAGCCGAAACACCAGTGATTTCGGCCGCGCGCTCTGTGGTCCACTCCGCGGCCCGCTTACGCAACGCATCAACACCGGTCGTGTATTGCGCGATGTAGTCGTGATCGAGCCAGTCGTTCGCGAACAGCTCGTGCATGATGCCAAGCGCCAACGCCGCGTCAGTACCTGGCTTGATCGCGATCCACTCATCGCACTGTTCGGCAGTTCTGGTGCGAATCGGATCAATGCAGATCACGCGTGCGCCCGCCTTTCGGGCATCCAGAATGAACGGCCAGAGATGCGGGTTCGCGGTCAGGGTATTCGTGCCCCAGAGCAGAATGAGATCGCTGTGCGGCACCCCTTCAGCATCCGCGCCGACGCTCGCACCCACCGTCATCATCATTCCAACTCGGCCGGCTTCCGCGCAGATGGTTCGGTTCAGCCGACTGGCGCCAATCGCATGAAAAAACCGGCGATCCATCGAACTTCCCTGCAGCTGACCCATCGTACCGGCATACGAGTACGGCAGGATTGCCTGCGGTCCGTGCGGCCCGAACCGGATCGCGTTCAGCCGGTCAGCAATTTCGGACAGCGCGTCATCCCAGCTGCACGGCTCAAATTGACCGCTGCCCTTGGGTCCGGTGCGCCGGAGCGGTGTCCTGAGGCGCTCAGGATGATATGTGCGCTCGAGGTACCGATTCACCTTGGCGCAGAGAAAGCCGCTGGTGACGGGATGCTCGGGATCGCCCTGAATGCGTATCGCCCGGCCGGTGTCGTCCACCGTTACCAGCGTCGCGCAGGTGTCCGGACAGTCATGGGCGCACGCGCCGCGCACGACGGTGGCGGTCAATTCGGCTGTATTCGGCACAATCCGGAATGATTCTTAAGGAAAATCTGCAGAAAGGGCTCAAAAACCCTTGACAGCCCGGCTTGCTGAAATATCCTTCACCTCGCTTCCAGCCGGCGGGCCCGCCGACCGGAAGCTTCAGCTTGTAACCACCTCGGATATCCAAGGAGAAATCCAAATGAAGCGTATCGCCACGTTCGCCGCCATGTTCGCGCTCGCCGCTTGCGGCGCCAAGAAGGAAGCCCCGAAGGTTGATTCTGCAGCAGCAGCCCCGGCCGCTGCGCCGGCGCCCGCCGTTGCCGCTCCGGCCGTTGTCGACACCGCCAAGAAGGACCCGACGGCGATGGCAGCGCCGGCCGTCAAGGACACGACCAAGAAGCCGTAAGCTCGATTCTTGAGCGATTTGAGCGGGGCTGCCCACACGGGTGGCCCCGCTCTGCTTTAGCGACTGTCGATCTCACTGTCCGCCATGCAGATGCAGCCTTTCTATATGACAGGTTCGCAATCAGTCCGCGTCGGGCGCACCGACAACAACAAGCGAGTGCGCCAAACCGTCGGATCCGGCCCAATACAGAGTCGCGCCGTCGCCAACTACACGGCGCACCATTGCAATGCCCACCAGTTGCCCCGAGTCATCGACCGCGCTGCTGCGAGCGTCACCCACCGGAGTGGAATCTGCCGCGTTGAGCACCGCTCCTGCACTGGGAACGACCGCATCACTGAACCGCACACGTCGCAGCGTGCGATTGACGTGCCCGCGGAAATGCACGCGGGCCACCGTCTCCTGCCCCGTATAGCAGCCTTTCTTGTACGAGATCGCCTGCAGCGCGTCCATGTTCGCTTCCTGCGCGAGCGTACTCTCGTCCATGTCGAGGCCCCATTCAGGCCGGCCCGCTATTACGCGCCGCCGGTGCCACTCGATGTCATCAACGCGTTCGGCTCCCGCCGCCGACAGTTTTGTCAGCAGAGCATCGCAATGGACGCGATCGAGATGCAGCTCGAAGGCGTCAACATCGCCCAGATCCGGTACCCGCGCGATGCGCACCGCGATGTCGTCGATGGATGTCGCGCGATGCGTAAACGACGGACCAGCGCGCAAATCGTCCGCCACGTCCGCGGCGACGCCGCAGCGTTGCAACACTTCCAGCGCGCGCGTGCCAGCCAGCGTCAGGCAGGCAGTGGATGGCGAGACATCAGCATACTTCGCGAGCCGGGGATTGACGTATTTGCGGATCATGGCCGAGAATCCGACACCGGCCGCGGCGTTCGAGTCGACCAGAAGTGTGTTCACGGTGCCGTCGCTGTCGGCGATCGCCAGGATGCGTACGTCGGCAATCACGCGGCCCTTTGGCGTCAATGCACACGCGTACTGCCCGTCGCCGCCGCGCAGCGCGAGCACATCGTTGGTGACGAGCCCCGCCAGTGATTCTGCCGCTTTCGGTCCCGTGAATTGCATGCGGAGTCGCGCGCTGCGGTCAAACAGCAGCGCGCGCTCGATCGTGCCATTTTCGCCAGCGGACATATCGATTACCCGGACAATGCAGAGAGTGACGCGACGAACGATGCGTCGGGCCGCGCCATGGATACAAGCGTCGCGCCGGAATCGCCACCATTTGGTGTTCCGACAGTGATGGTGCGGATTCCCGCCGCACGCGGTCCGGCCGCAAGCTGAGCTGGCACAACCGCGAATGCCTGTGCGCCGAGCAGCTTTGAGGCGGCGCGCGACCAGACCGAGTGGTGATCAGCCGACGCCAGATCTCCGAGTGATTGCACCGTTCGCACGCACATGTCCAGCGCCGCGTGCTGCAGCATCCGCGCCGCGTCGTCGCTCCCCGCCCGGCTCACGACGCCGATCAGAAGCTCGGTGGAGAGTCGCTCGATCGTGTCCCGGGCGGGGGTATCGAACGACGGCAAGCCCTCATCAAACGCCCGCCGCACCGCATCCGATGCGCGGCGCAGTACGAGCTCGCGTCCGAGTGGATCGAGTGACGGCGTTTGCAGCGCGTCGAGTGCCATGACGGCGGTGCAACCGGCGTGCGCCTCGAGAACGTCATCAAGCGCGACAATCACTCCCTCGTCGCGGAGGGCCGTCGTCAGGGCGGTCGCGCGAATCAGGCGCGTGTCGAACACGATCTCCTCGATCTCCAGCAGCAGCGCGACCGGCGTCACGATCGTGCTTCGGCGGCGTACGCAGCGTCGAGCAGATCGATCGGATGCACTACGCGCACGCGGGAGCCCTGGCGGAGCAGGCCGGCACCGATTTGCATCAGGCAGCCAGGATTACCGGTGACGACCAGTGTTGCGCCGGTGGCCGCGATGTTGCGCAGCTTCGGCGCCAGCACGGCGTCGGAGACGGCCGGTTCGATGAGGTTGTAGATGCCGGCTGATCCGCAGCACTGATCGCTGTCCTCGAGTGGTACGCGCGTCAGGTTCCCGATTGCATTCAGCACCGACAGCGGCGGAGCGGTGAGTCGCTGCGCGTGCTGCAGGTGGCAGGGCGCATCGTATGTCACGCGCAGCGGCGCTTTCAGCGAGGCCGGTTTCGGTCCTGCGGCCGCCAGCAATTCGGTGGCGTCCCGCGTGCGCGCGCTCACCGCCTCCGCGCGCGTGCGCCACGCGGGATCGTCGTAAAACAGATGCGCGTACTCCTTGAGCATCGCGCCGCATCCGGCGGAGTTGACTGCGATGAGCGCGTCAGGGGTACGCTCGAACGCCGTGATGTTTGCTTTCGCGAGTGCGCGGGCGGTGTCAAGATCGCCGGCGTGCGCGTGCAGCGCTCCGCAGCAGCCCTGCGCCGTCGTGTCCAGCACCCGATATCCGTTCATTGCGAGCGTACGTACGGTTGCGGCGTTGGTCGCGGTCTGCAGACCCTGCATCACGCAACCGCGCAGCAGTGTCACGTTGTCGCGCGTCGGACTTTCCGACACTGTGTACCTGCCGGTGTTCAGTACGCGGCGCGTGCTGGCAAGCATCGCCATCCCGCTGCCTATGCGACCAGGCAACCGTGCCAGCCGAGGCGGCAGCCCGAGTGCGCGGACCACACGGCCGGCCAACAGCGCCAGCGCCAGCAACGGACGCGATGCGAATGTGTACAAAATTATCCGCGCGACGATCGCCGGAGCGGTCGCTGCTCGCATTGTGGCACGCGTCGCTTCGAGCAGCTGGCCGTACGGCACTCCGCTGGGGCATGCTGTCTCGCAGCCACGACAACCCAGACAACGATCCATGTGCTGTTGCACGACAGGATCGCTGAGCATCATTTCACCGTCGAGCAGTCCCCGCATCAGCACCAGCCGTCCGCGCGGACTGTCATTCTCGTCCTCGAGGGCGAGATACGTGGGGCACGCTGGCAGGCAAAATCCGCAATGCACGCATGCATCGAGACCTGCCGCGGCCAGCGCCAGCGGGGTGCCCGGAATGGCGCACGTC
Source organism: Gemmatimonadaceae bacterium (assembly GCA_031380785.1). Lineage (GTDB taxonomy): Bacteria > Gemmatimonadota > Gemmatimonadetes > Gemmatimonadales > Gemmatimonadaceae > JACMLX01. The sequence goes on along the minus strand of JANMWU010000810.1, from coordinate 1,035 downwards.
GCGTGCGAGCCGGTGCCGGTAGTAACCGGCAACATGTCACGCATGCGCGGTCGTCCGTCGATTGCAGAGCCGCGCGGGATCGAACGCCGCACGGATCCGACCGGCCAGCGCACCGTCGAAAGGATCGACTACATCGCGCCACCACGATACAGGCAACCGCTCGACCACGCGTTGCTCACCCGAGGCGATGTGCAGCAGCGCATCACGCATACACGATGCATCGCCGGACGCAACGATTCGCACCATTCCGCGATGTACGCTGCCATGCAGCGCAACGTCACGGGCCCCGGCATCACCGATGGCGGTTCGGATGCGCCTGATCCGTGACGACAATTCGCTCGCCGTTCCGCTGACACGCACGACAGCGCACGCGTCGCGATCGAGGCGGCCCACGCTGCCCCATACCGCTGCGTCAGTTACGCCGGCGCTCGCAATATTTTCCAGCAGCGCGCGCTGCCCTCGTATGAAGCCGTCATTGCCACCGAGCCGAAGCAACAGCGCGTCGCGGCCATCGGTCACGTTCAGATCGCGAGCTGTGCGACCGTCAATGAACTCGCACGCCAGCAACGAAATGGTGTTCTCTCGCAGCGTGGAAAGCAGCGCAGTCAGATGTGCGTCACCATCGAGTGCAATCGCGAGCGTCATGTCATGAATCGGCAGTGCACGCAGTCGCATCGTCACCGCTGTGATGGCGCCCAGCGTTCCCCACGAACCAGTGTACAATCGAACCAGATCGAATCCGGCCACGTTCTTCACCACCCGACCTCCCGCTCGCACGACATCGCCGTACCCAGTGACGGCGTCGAGCCCAAGCACCAGATCGCGCGGCGTACCGAACGCATGAGCCAATGGTCCGGAGGACGCGGTTGCGATCGTCGCGCCGATCGTTCCGCCGCGGTCACCCGCCGGATCCAGGCCGAGCCACTGACCGTGTGCCGCTGTGGCGTGCGACAATTCGGCCATCGTGGTACCGGCCCACGCGGTGATGGTCAGATCGCCCGGGACGTATGCGATGATCCCACTCAGTGCGGCAAG
>JANMWU010000808.1:0-2379 GCA_031380785.1 Gemmatimonadaceae bacterium | reverse complement strand
CTGACGCCCGTGGAGCGGATGCAAACGCTGCTGGCCGAGATGGAACTCGCCGATCGCGTTGGCCTCGATGTTTTCGGCATCGGCGAGCATCACCGTCCCGAGTTTCTGGATTCGGCTCCGGTCGTGATCCTTGCCGCCGCGGCCGCACGGACGTCACAGATCCGCCTCACCAGCGCCGTCCCAGTACTGAGCGCGGCCGATCCGGTGCGCGTGTTTCAGGAGTTCGCGACGCTCGATCTGATTTCGCATGGACGGGCCGAGATCGTAGCCGGTCGCGGATCGTTCATCGAATCGTATCCGCTGGTCGGACTGCAGCTCGAGGACTACGAGTCGCTGGTCGCCGTGTAACTCGCACTGCTGCGGAAGATTCGCGAGAATCCGCGCCTGACCTGGTCGGGTCAACACCGGGCGCCGCTCAGCGATCAGGCGATTTATCCGCGTCCGCTGCAATCGCCGCTGCCGATCTGGGTTGGTGTGGGTGGCACGCCGGCGTCGTTCGTGCGCGCAGGCGTGCTTGGGCTGCCACTGATGGTGGCCATTATCGGCGGCGAACATCGCCGGTTCCGCCCGCTGGTGGATCTGTATCGTGATGCCGGCAAGCGTGCCGGCCACGCACCTGAGAACCTGACGGTCGGCGTGCACTCGATCGGCTTTGTTGCCGATAGTTCCGGGCAGGCGGCCGAGGATTTCTTTCCCGGCTACGCCCACACGTTCACTGAAATCGGCAAGGAGCGCGGCTGGGCGCCGACCACACGCGCGCACTTTGACGCGCTGCGCGGTCCGACTGGCGCCCTCGTGGTGGGCGACGCTGCCACCGTCACCACGAAACTCCTGAGAATCAACGAAGATCTCGGCGGGATTTCGCGTTTCACATTTCAGATGGGTGTCTCGACGCTGCCACATGAGAAAATGCTGCGCGCGATCGAGATACTGGGCACGCAGGTGAAGCCGATGGTGCATGCGGCGCTCAGTCCTGCGCTGACGCGCTGATTCGTTCGAACCATGCAATACGCTGCGGCGCCGTTTCAGCCGATTCTCCTCGCCGTTTCAGTCGCGACGCTGGTCGTGGCGCTGACAGCACTGGCGCGACGACTGCCGATTCCATCGCCGATCCTGCAGGTGCTGGCGGGACTGGCGGTAGGCTTCATTCCGGGCCTGATCGTACCGGAACTGGCGCCCGATCTGGTGTTTTTTGTTTTCCTGCCGCCGATACTGTGGGCCGCGGCGTTCTTCACATCGCTGCGCGAGTTCCGTCGCAACATCCGGCCGATTGGTTTGCTGGCGGTGGGACTGGTGTTTGCCACGACCGTCGTCGTGGCACTGGTGTCGCGCTCACTGTTTCCCGCGTTGCCGTGGGCGGTGGCGGTGGCGATCGGTGCCATCGTCTCGCCACCGGATGCCGTTGCGGCGGCAGCGGTAGTGTCGCGGCTGCCGGTACCGCGTCGCGTGGTCGTAATTCTCGAAGGTGAAAGTCTGGTGAACGACGCCGCCGCGCTCGTGCTCTATCGCACCGCGGTCGCGGCGGCAGTAACGGGCGTCTTCAGCCTCGGCGAAGCGATTGTGCGCTTCTTCATCGATGCCGGCGTGGGCGCGTTCATTGGTATCGCGATCGGCTGGCTGATCGTGCGTGCCGCGCGCTGGACGAAGGATTCGCTGGCCGAAACGCTGCTCACGATTGCGGCCCCATATCTGGCGTGGGTGGCCGCCGAGTCGATTCATGTGTCGGCCGTCCTCGCGTGCGTGGCCGGCGGCATATATGTGCGGCAGCACTTCTCGACGGTGATATCACCGATGTCGCGGCTGCAGTCGCGCGCAGTCTGGGATCTGATCGTGTTCATCATCAACGCGATGATTTTCCTGATTCTGGGACTGCAGTTCGGGCGAGTGATGCAGCAGGTCGCGGCAGGCACGCTGGGTGCGGTGCTGATGGCTGGTGTCATCCTCAGCGTGGTGGCGATTGTCGTGCGACTGATCTGGGTCCCGGTTGCCACGGCGCTGCCGCGACTGATGAGTGCCGAGGTGCGCCGACGCGAACCGCCGGTGAATCCGAAGGGTGTGGCGCTGGTGGCGTGGACGGGAATGCGCGGCATCGTTTCGCTCGCCTCAGCGCTGGCGTTACCAGAATTGCTGAACAACGGCACCAGGTTTCCGTACCGGTCCGAAATCATCCTCGTGACGATGTGTGTGATCATGATCACGCTGGTGGTGCAGGGCGCGACGCTGGCGCCGATCATCAAGTGGTTCAACTTCGCGCCGGAGACGGCCCATCACGAAGAAGAGCGCCACGCCCGTCGTGAAGCGCTGCGTCGCGGCGCCGAGGCGCTGGAGGACCTGGCGCGTGAACCATGGGCGGTGCCGGCTGCGGTGGAGCGGATCCGC
>JANMWU010000794.1:0-1530 GCA_031380785.1 Gemmatimonadaceae bacterium | reverse complement strand
TGGATATGCCGCGGTCCAACCTGTACAAGAAAATCGAGCGATACGGGCTCGTTCGCGCCGGCATGTCGGCCACCTGATGTCGCGCGTCAACAGTTTCGGTCAGCCGATCGGTGATGCGGTGCTCGACTGGCGTCCCGCGCTTATACCATCGCGCGCACCACTGGTTGGGCAACGCTGCGAACTCGAGCCGCTCGATCTCGCGAAACATGGCGACGCGTTGTTCGAGGCCAATGAACGGGGCGATGGCAGCAATTGGACGTATCTGTTTGCCGAGCCGCCGAAAACGCGCGAGGCGTATCTGCAGTACATGCAGGCGTCGTTCACCGGCAACGATCTGTTCTGCTACGCAATTCTCGACAAGGCGTCGGCCCGCGCAGTCGGTGTCGCGAGTTACATGCGCATCGTGCCGGAGCACGGCTGCATCGAAGTCGGGCACATCAACTTTTCGCCCGCATTGCAGCGTACGCTGATCGCCACCGAGGCGATGTATCTCATGATGAAAAACGTGTTCGATACCGGCTATCGCCGCTACGAGTGGAAGTGCGACTCGCTGAACGCGCCGTCACGCGCTGCGGCGCAGCGACTTGGCTTCTCGTTCGAGGGGGTGTTTCGGAAGGCGATCGTGTACAAAGGTCGCAGTCGCGATACCGCATGGTATGCAATCACTGACGACGAGTGGCCCGCAGTGCGCGGCGCCTTTGAGCAGTGGCTGGCACCAGAGAATTTCGATGCACACGGAGCACAGCGTGTGCAACTGCGCTGGTTGACAGCGCCACTGTTGCGCGCACGCGGCTGAGAACAGCGTCGAATCGGGCGCGTACGTCCTCGGCGGAATGTTGCCGAAGGGCCACGCGTCTCGTCTTTTTCGCGGCACTGATTGGGTTTATCCCACTCAAGCCAGACTAGATTTGCTCACGGCGCAGCACGGCAGGGCATGCCGCGGCTGCGCCAGCGCTGCGCATCAACCGACACTGCTCCGACACGCTTTACCAGGTTCTCCAGCGACTCGATGATCACCGAAACACCCAACGCGGACCCGGTAACCCCAGCGGTCAGGAAGCCGCACGAGTCCGGCAGCCATCTTCAGTCCGACGTCGGGCGCTCCATGCGAAACGCCCTCAAGCTTGGCATGGGACTGATGGGCAGTTGGGTGGTCGCGCTCGGTATCCGTCTGGCGCTCCCGCGATTCCTCGGCATCGCGCAGTTCGGTGAATGGCAGTTTGCCGATGCGTTCACGACGGCCGCGTTCATTCTCATGAGCCTCGGCGTCGAGACCTATACCCGCCGCGAGATCGCCGCCCGTCGCGAGCACGCCAGCGAGTATCTCGGCGGAACGCTGGCACTGTCCATCGCCATCTCTGTCGTGGTGATGCTCGTGGCGTTGCTCGGCCTGCGCGCCAGCGGAAAATCCGATCAGGTGCTGGTCCTTGTTCTGATCCTCGGCATTGCCCAGGTGATGACGAACCTGAACCTCATTTTCGCCGCGATCCTGCACGCCGTCGGCGAAGTGAACGAGCTGTCGTTCCTGAA
>JANMWU010000768.1:0-2089 GCA_031380785.1 Gemmatimonadaceae bacterium | reverse complement strand
TGCGTTCAGCCATGGCCTGAGCAGCTCAACCATCACACGCAGATCCGGATCGGGATCGCGGTCGACCAGCGCGGAGTCGAGAATCAACAGCCCAGGAATGCAGCCGTCCCGCAACTGCACCAAACGCGGTGCATCACCGGCGGGAGCATAACGAACTGCGGTCAAGCCGCGCGGCCCCCATCGCACGGTGCCAGAATCCACCCGCGCCACACCGGCAGCGACAGCGCATAGCATGGACCGCGCGAGCGGCAGTGCACCCGTGATGGCGAGCGCCTCACCAGGCATCAGCTGCAGCGAGATGCCACCGAGCACCGTCACGCGAACGCGACAATTTCCGGCGCCGGCGGTGATCACCTTGCGAACATTTCTGAGAGCGAGCTGCGGAACTACGAACGATTGAGACATGCGACACTCCACCGGTCAGAGACGCCGCCACAATTGCATCTGCCGGCTGCATTTGGCGAGTCAGAACAACGCTGCCGTGCGCGAAACCACGCGCGCCGTCACGCGCGTCTGGCACCGCACGTGCTGAGTGCCGGTCTCGTGGTACGAGTTGCGGTTGAGGCACCGCGACCGCACTCTCGCGAGCAGGAGTACTTTCCGCAGTCCGCCGTCCAGCCGAACTTTGTCACGTCAGGCAGAGCTTGAACAGTTGTTCGGAGGAACACTATGTCAGAGCCAAACATTCCAAGCCTCTTTGAGTGGGCTGGCGGTATGCCCGCGCTGGAGCGCCTTACCGCCCGATTCGGCTCGCGGTGATCAATTCACAGCCAGAGGCGGTTACAGACGAAAATCTGCCGATGCCGCGTTGGGGATGGGGCGTGCCCGGCGGACCGTATCGAGCCTAACGCTGCCTCTCTGTCAACGCAAAGCTTCGGCGATGTGTGATGAACGATGCATTGGCCATGCCCACACAGGTTCTTCAAACCTGCACGGTCGGATTGCTGATTATGCCATCGCTGCTGTCGCGGACCGCACGCAGCGGCGCGCGCGACGAGTGCTCTGGCGATGATTGACCGCGCGCTTATCGTGTCGCACGCGGTCTTCTGCGCAGTCTTCGCCGCCTCGGTCTTCATCGGTCGCCGGCGGCAGGACGCGCCGAGTGTTGCGCTGGAGGCAACTGAGCTCCGTACCGCACCGTGGTCGCGACTCTACGTCGCTATTCACCGATAGAGTCTTTCGCGTCGTGCGGCATCCGATCTACGTCGGACTCGACCTGCTCGCACTCGGCACTGCCGTCTGGTTGCAGGGCGCCGTTCCGTGGGCCGCATTCGTCATCATGTGCCTTGGCGGCGACCTTCGGGCGCGCGCCGAAGAGCGACTGCTGCTGCAGACATTCGGCACTGCCTACGCTGACTACGCAGCGCGCACGCGTCGGTTCGTGCCATGGCTGTACTGACGCCGACAGCTGCTTAGTGCACGCCGATCCGTGCCTCATGAAATGCCACGATCGCATCCGCAATCGGCGCCGGATCGAATCGCACCGGATCGGTCGCCGGAAGTCGCGTTTCCGCCATGCCGCGTTCGATCGCATCACGCGCCGCGTCGTCGCTGAGGTCGAAGGTGTTCATCGCGACCGCGATCGTCGGCGCATGCCGCAACGGCGCAGTCACGGCATCGTGCAACGCGATGAGTTGCTTGAGCGACGGAATCTTCACCCACTCATTGTTGCGAATGGTGGTGCGTGACGGCTGCGTGCACAGCACCAGCGCGTGCGGCAGCGCACCATGAATCAGTCCGTAGGTCACGCCGCTGAAGCCGGGATGAATCAGGCTCCCCTGCCCCTCCACCAGCACGATGTCCGCATCCGTCGCTGAGTCGAGCACGAGCTTCTCTGCGGCACCACCAATGAAATCGGCGACCACTGCGTCCACCGAAATGCCCTTGCCATCAATGAAAATTCCCGTCTGCCCGGTGCCGGCGAATGCCACACGCACACCGCGATCCCTCAGCGACTCACGCACCGCCAGTTGCGTCGTCATCTTGCCGATGTTGCAATCGCTGCCGACAGTCAGGATCACCGTCGCTTTCACATCGCGCACCTTGCCCGACGACACTGGCAGATCGGCAGGCGGCTTGCGTACATCGA
>JANMWU010000765.1:0-5186 GCA_031380785.1 Gemmatimonadaceae bacterium | reverse complement strand
CGCGCCATGGCTCACGGCGCCCATCGCCTGGCTGGCGCTGTGGGCTTCGCAAGCGTTTTCCACCTTGGGCATGGAGCGTGTCGCGATCGCCGGCACCACATTCACGTTCGGCATCCAGTACTTCCGCGGCCTCGGTGCCGTGCCCGAACCCGCCACCGGCCCCACTCGGCTGCAGCGCTATCTGAACGCCGATGCGAATGCGCGGGCAGGATTCTTCGGTGGCGTCACGCGTCGCTGGGCCGACCTCCGCGCCGAGCAGCGCACGGCGCGCGGCTGAGCCGTCGCAGCACATTCGCGGCGTGTGCGCGCATTGCAAGCTTTTGCGACATCTGCGGTGATCGCTAACAGTCTCACGCGGAGCCGCGATGGCGCGGGGGACGCGCGGAGAAAGGGCTTTTTGCTGAAACTGCACCCGCTTCCCGCATCACCGTACGCCGCGACGAGAGACGGTTTTTTCAAATCAGTTGCAGTTCCTCCGCGCCCCTCGCGCCCCCGCGGCTCCGCGTGAGACTGTTGACGAAAGCTCCGGAAGCCAGCGAGGCTTGCCACGCGCGCCGTCGCCGAGAATTTCGGTCCCCGCTGAACTAACGCAGACCGTTAGCTTCAGCATCCTCCGCCAGACGCCCGGCGTGACTCACCCATCCGTGCTTTCATGAAAAAATTCAGCAACTACATCGCGGGCCAGTGGGTCGCACCATCGACTGGCGACTGGTTCGAGAATCGCAATCCCGCCGACACTTCGGATCTCGTCGGCATGTTTCCGCGCTCGTCGGCCGCAGATGTCAACCGCGCCGTGGTCAGTGCCGCGAAGGGCTTTGCCGCGTGGCGGCAGGTCCCGGCGCCGGCACGCGGTGACGTGCTGCGACGCGTGGGCGATCTGCTCACTGCGCGCAAGGAAGAACTGGCGGACATCATGACCCGCGAGATGGGAAAGCCGCTGGCCGAAACGCGCGGCGATGTGCAGGAAGGCATCGACACTGCGTACTACGCCGGCACCATGGGCCGTCAGCTGTTCGGTCACACAGTGCCCAGCGAGTTGAAGCACAAGTGGGCGATGAGCTTCCGCCGTCCCATCGGTGTCTGCGGACTCGTGACGCCGTTCAACTTCCCGCTCGCCATTCCAACCTGGAAGAGTTTTCCCGCGCTGCTCTGTGGCAATGCGGTGATTTTCAAGCCGGCCGAGGATGTGCCTCAGACGGTGGCGGTGCTGGTGGAGATTCTGCTCGAAGCCGGCGTGCATCCTGAAGCGGTGCAGCTGGTGCACGGTTATGGCGAGGATGTCGGCGCGGCGCTGGTATCGCATCCTGATGTGCCGGTCATCTCATTCACCGGATCCACCGCCACCGGTTCGCTGATCGGCGCCGAGTGCGGGCGGATGCACAAGCGTTTGTCATTGGAGATGGGTGGCAAGAATGCGCAGATCGTGCTGGACGATGCGAATCTCGATCTCGCGCTGGAGGGCGTGCTGTGGGGCGCGTTCGGCACAACAGGTCAGCGTTGCACTGCCACGTCGCGCCTGATATTGCAGGCGGGAATCCACGATCGCTTTCTCGATCGCCTTGCCGCAGCTGCCGCTGCGCTGCGCCTGGGCGATGGGCGAAAGGCCGGCAGTGATGTCGGACCGGTGATTCACGCCGCATCGCTGGCCAACGTCGAATCGTACGTCGCGATCGGGAAGCAGTCGGGCAACGCACTCGTCACGGGTGGTGCACGTGCAACCGGCGGTGATCTCGACAAGGGCTACTTCTACCAGCCCACGATCTTCGCCGGCGTGAAGGCGGGCGATCGACTCGAGCAGGAAGAGATCTTCGGTCCGGTGCTCAGCGTGATCCGGGTTGCCGACGCCGACGAGGCATTCCGCGTCAACAACGACGTGAAATACGGGCTGTCGTCGTCGTTGTACACCAGCGACGTCAATCTCGCGTTCCGTGCGCTGAGCGAGTTGGACAACGGCATTACCTACGTAAACGCCCCCACCATCGGGGCTGAGGCGCACATGCCGTTCGGCGGCGTGAAGCAGACCGGGAACGGGCACCGCGAAGGCGGGTGGGAAGTGTATGATTTCTATTCGGAAACCAAGGTCGGCTACATAGACTACTCCGGCAGACTGCAGCGCGCACAAATCGACAACTACTGACCCGATGCTGCGAGGCCACGCACGAATACGCGCCGCCTTGCAGTCTTCCGGGTGGTGATGTGACCGCCGCGGTAGCTATGGTCGTCTGGAGAAGGGGGCAGGGCGTGGCGCACGCTCCACGCCTTGCGCCCCTCAGCGGGCCGCGATTGTTTTTTCGGATGGATAAGCGAATGCGCGAGCAGGTCGCGCCGTCTGTACATCGTCACCATCCACCGGACCCACGTTCCGCTGGCCGTCATGGATCTGCCGAATCCAAGTCAGGTACCACAACGAGCGATCTCCGACACGGAGCGTCGCGAGGCATTGCGCAGGGTAAACCGTCGCGGCATTGCGTGGCTGTGGGAATGGGCGAAGTCGTTCAGTCTGACGGTGCTTGTGATCGTCGTCACGCGCACGTTTCTGATCGACGTGTTCCGCATCCCGAGCAGCAGCATGGAAGGGACGCTGCTGGTGGGCGACATTCTGTTCGTGAACAAACTCGCCTACGGCGCTGAAGTCCCGCTGACGGCCAGGCGGCTGCCGCCAACCCGCGTTCCGCTGCGCGGCGAAGTGATTGTCTTCAAGTGGCCGCTGGATCATGCGAAGCCGTTCGTCAAGCGACTGGTCGGACTGCCGGGCGACACGGTCGCGATGCGGCAGGGCCAGCTGCTGGTGAACGGCGTCACGCAGCACGAGGATTTCACGCATCGCATTCCTGGCGTCACCGATCCCATGGCGCTGGAATTCGATTGGCTGCGCCGCGCGCTGCTGCCGGCGGCTCACGCCTCGCCCGGTGCGCACCCGACGCTTCACACCTGGGGGCCGCTGGTTGTGCCGCCCCACAATTTCTTCGTGCTGGGTGACAATCGCGACAACTCTTCTGACAGCCGCTATTGGGGCTTCGTTCCCGATTCGCTGCTGCTCGGTCATCCTCTGCTTGTGTACTACAGCGTTGTCCCCGATTCCGTCGCTCCGGGCTCCTGGTTCTCGCGGGTCCGCTGGCATCGCATTGGAGAGCGGGTACGGTAATCGTGATGCATCGCGGCCGTCCATGACGTTGTGATTGACTCGCGTTCGCGCGCAGCTTCCTGCCGCGCGGCGCGACCCCCCACGTTCGCTGGAAGGAGCTCGTCGCATGACGGTGTCGCGTCGGTCCAAGCACGCGTCGGACGAAGGTTCGCTGGACCAGTACCTCAAGGACATCAGCCGCTACCCGCTCATCACACGCGAACGCGAAGCAGAACTCGCTCGCGCCATCCGCAGCGGCGACCGCGAATCGCTCGACACCCTCGTCCGAAGCAATCTCCGCTTCGTCGTGTCGGTGGCCAAGAAGTACCAGAATCAGGGCGTCTCACTCTCCGATCTGATCAACGAGGGCAACCTCGGCCTGATCCGCGCCGCACAGAAATTCGACGAAACCAAGGAGATCAAGTTCATCTCCTACGCCGTGTGGTGGATCCGTCAGGCGATCCTTCAGGCGCTGGCCGAGCAGAGCCGCATTGTGCGTGTGCCACTCAATCGCGCCGGGGCGCTGCATCGGATCGGCAAGCGGGCCAGCGCCATGGTGCAGGAGCTGGGCCGGGAGGCGACGCACGATGAAATCGCCAGGGACATGTCGCTTCCGCTCGACGAAGTCGCGCTCACGATGGGCATCGCCCAGGGGCACGTCTCGCTCGATTCCCCCGTCTCGCCCGGTGAGGACAATCGGCTCAGCGATTATCTCGCCGACACCGAGCACGCGTCGCCCGAAGAGGAGATGGTGGAGAAGGCGATGACCGAAACCGTCGACGGTGCCCTGCATCGGCTCAAGGATCGCGAAGCGCGCATCCTCCGCATGTACTTCGGACTCGCTGAAGTCGAGCCACTCACGCTCGAGGAAATTGGCCTCAGGCTCGGTATCACCCGTGAGCGCGTGCGTCAGATCAAGGAGAAGGCACTGAGCCGCCTCCGCCACGTCAGCAATGCGCGGGCGCTCGAGAGCTTCTACGTCTCCTGACGCTCGCGCATCGACGCGCAGCGAACCGAATTTCCCGGATCATGGCAACAACCAACTCATTCGACGTCACTACCAGCGTCGACCTGCAGGAAGTGGACAACGCGGTCAACCAGGCGCAGAAGGAGGCGGCGCAGCGCTACGACTTCAAGGGCGCGCTGGTGGAGATCAATTTCATGCGTGCGGAGTCGAAGGTCGAGTTGAAGACTGACAGCGACATGCGCATGGAAGCGCTGCTCGACATGCTGTTATCGAAGCTGATCAAGCGCGGCGTGCCGGTGAAGAACCTCGACGTCGGCGACGTCAAGCCGATGGGTGGCGACACGTTGATGCGCACCATCGGCCTGAAGATGAGCCTCGACGGCGAGACCGCGAAGAAGGTCGCGGCAGCCATCAAGGCGGCAAAACTGAAGAAAGTGCAGGCCGCCATTCAGGGCGAGCAGGTGCGCATCACATCGCCGTCACGCGATGATCTGCAGGACGCCATCGCGTTGTTGAGAAAGGAGGACTTCGGCGTCGAACTGCAGTTCGGAAACTTCCGATGACGCTCGTCGACGTGCGGCGCGTGACGACCACCGGTATCGCGCGTGCAGCACAGGGCATCAGCCCGGTATTTCTGAACACGCCGCTTGTGCAGCACGACGATCTCGACGCCTGGCTCGGCGCGAAGATTGCGCTCAAGGTGGAATCGCTCGGGCCCCTGCGCTCTTTCAAAGGCCGCGGCGGCGACTGGTTCATGAAACAGCGCACCGCGCGCGGTACCGTCTGTGCCGCGTCGGCCGGCAACTTCGGTCAGGCGCTGGCGTGGGCTGCGCGCGGTGCAGGCGAGTCGTGCACGATATTCGCCTCGATGCACGCCAGTCCGCTCAAGCTGGCGCGCATGCGTGCACTCGGCGCGACGGTGATTCAGTCCGGCGACGATTTTGACGCCGCGAAAGAGGCGGCGCGTGACCATGCGCAAGAGAGCGGAATCGAATTCGTCGAAGATGGAAAGGCGCTCGCCATCACCGAAGGCGCCGGCTCGATCGCGGTCGAACTCGCGAATGCCGTCACACTCGACACACTCCTGGTACCACT
>JANMWU010000735.1:0-2360 GCA_031380785.1 Gemmatimonadaceae bacterium | reverse complement strand
GCATCGACGGTCGCGGTCTTCAGCTCGCCGCCAACGGTGCGGGCGGTGTATGTGAATACTGCCATGGCTAGTGTGGTGAGTTGGTGGTTTGCAGCGCGAGCAGGGCCATCAGATCGGCGACGACGACGCCAGGTGGGCCGGAATTGGCTTGCCGATCATCCGGAGGAACTCCACCGGATCAGCGCTCACGCGCAGACACTCGTCCTCCGATACCTCGCGCGAGACGTAGAGCTGATACAGCGAGTCGTTCAGTGTCTGCATGCCGTACTTCTTGCCGGCCTGCATCATGCTGTAGATCTGATGGATCTTGTCGTCACGGATCAGCGCGCGAATGGCCGGCGTCACCACCAGCACTTCACTCGCCATCACGCGACCCTTGCCACTGATGCGCGGCAACAGCACCTGCGTCACGATCCCTTCCAGCGAGAACGCCAGCTGTGCCCGCACCTGACTCTGCTGATGACTTGGGAACACGTCGATGATACGGTTTACCGCTTCAGCCGCGCTGTTGGTGTGCAGCGTCGCGAAGGCAAGGTGACCGGTTTCTGCAATCGTGATGGCGGCGCTGATCGTTTCCAGATCGCGCATTTCGCCCACCAGAATCACGTCGGGATCTTCACGCAACGCGTACTTGAGGGCCGACGAGAAACTGCGCGTGTCAGTGCCGACTTCGCGCTGGTTCACGATCGACTGCTGATGTTTGTGCACGAACTCGATCGGATCTTCAACGGTCAGAATGTGCGCCTGACGCTCCTTGTTGATCTTGTCGATCAGCGACGCCAGCGTGGTGCTCTTGCCTGATCCGGTCGGCCCGGTGACAAGCACCAGCCCTCGCGGCTTCTCGGCAAATTTCACAATCGCCGCCGGCAGCTTGAGTTCAGCGCAGGTCGGGATGACCATCGGAATGCGGCGCACCACCATTGCCACCTGGCCGCGTTGCTTGAACAGGTTGCCGCGGAAACGCGCCAGCGATGCGATACCGAATGAGAAGTCCAGTTCATCATCGAGCTCGAAGCGCTTCTTCTGCCCTTCCGTCAGCACACTGTACGCCAGCTGGAGTGTGTCCTTGCCGCTCAGGATATGCGATGTGCGGGCCGGGATGATGTGACCGTCGATGCGGAGCATCGGACGCTCACCCACCGTGGCGTGCAGGTCCGACGCATCGCGCTCGATCACTTCCTCGAGCAGCGCGCGCAGGTTAAGCGGCGCGAGTGCTGGTGCTGCCGCCGGCGCACTGGCCGGCGCCTGACCACCAGGCCGCGGATACGCCAGCGGCGCACCCTGTGCCGGCGGTGTGCCGGGTGCCGTCGCCGACGAACCCACGCCGCTCATTGAGAGCGCGGGCGTCAGCCGTCGCGGCGGCAGAGGAGGGAGACTCGAGGACATGGGTGGTGTCTGGGGTCGGGTAAGACAGCAGCTATCGTGAACAGACTCTCAGGCGTCGCCGAGCGTCACGCCGCGGTTTCGCGGACCACCTGCTCCAACGTCGTGATGCCGCGCAGCACCTTGAGCCAGCCATCCATGCGCAGCGTCAACATCCCTTCTGCCACCGCCGCCTCCTTGAGCTCCGCCGCTCCGGAGTTTTGCAGGATCAGCTTCCGGATTGCAGGCGACATAGTCATCACTTCGTACAAACCCTGGCGTCCCTTCATGCCCGTTCCGTTGCACGTGTCGCAGCCCTTGCCGCGGAAGTACGGCAGCTTGCCGACGGCCGAGTCGAGCGTGAGGCCATCGAGGAACGGCGCCGCGTCGGGCATGGCACCGCGCTTGGCACCGTCCAGCGCTTCCTGGCTGAACTGCATCTCGCGCAGCGTCGTCCGCGCCTTCACTTTCGCTGTCGCAAACTCGATTTCGCCCGGCTCGTATTTCTCGCGACAGTTCTTGCAGATGCGTCGCACCAGTCGCTGCGCCAGAATCAGGTTCAGCGCGCTCGACACGTTGAATGGTTCGAGCCCCATGTCCATCAGACGCGTGATCGTTTCCGGCGCGCTGTTGGTATGGAGAGTGCTCAGCACCATGTGCCCGGTGAGTGCGGCCTTGATCGCAATCGAGCCCGTTTCCAGGTCGCGGATCTCACCCACCATGATCACGTTTGGGTCCTGACGCAGGAACGCTTTCAGCGCCGCCGCGAACGTCATGCCGATTTCGTTGCGGACCAGCACCTGGTTGATGCCGAACAGGTTGTACTCGACCGGATCTTCGGCGGTCATGATGTTCGTGTCACCGGTGTTGATTTTCGACAGACAGGAGTAAAGTGTCGTCGTCTTGCCCGATCCCGTCGGACCGGTCACCAGCACCATGCCATACGGATTTGACACCGCTTCCATCAGCTCACGCTCGGCCCGCGGCTCGATGCCGAA
>JANMWU010000721.1:0-2169 GCA_031380785.1 Gemmatimonadaceae bacterium | reverse complement strand
ACGCTTCGCATGAGCCTCCCGGCGCCACTTGCCGGTGCGGCCACACGACTCGTGCTGCGCGTCTTCGCTCGCAACACCGAAGGCCGCGGCAACGATACGCTTACGACTGTCCGCGATACCATCACGTTGGTTGCCGGTACGACGCGCAATCTTCCCAACGGCGGTTCGGTGGCCGACGGCTATTTCCATGAGCCGACTGGTCGCCTTTATCTCACGAACATCGAGCGCAACCAGCTCGAAGTCTTCAACTTCGATTCGCTGAATTTCCAGCGCACGCCGATCGCCGTTGGATCGCGCCCGTGGGGCATCACCGTCTTCCCGGCTGGGCGCGGCAGTCCAATCGGCCCGGTGCTGAACCGGCTGATCGTCGCCAATTCCGGCGGCACGAACCTCAGCTTCGTGGATCTGAACGCGGATGGCAGCGGCCAGGAAACTGAACGCTACCTGCTTCCGAACATCGTGGCCTACAAGGTCTCGGTGGCCGGCGGCAACATCACCCGCTCGGTCGTGGACTTTTCCGATCGTCCTCAGTTCGTCGGTGCAGTCTGTAACACCAATTGCACCGAAACCACGGTGGTGTTCTCGACCACGCCGACCGGCGGTCAGACGGGTGGCTTTGCCGACAAGGGCACCATCCGCTGGGAGAACATCACGCGCAGATCGTCGCACC
Source organism: Gemmatimonadaceae bacterium (assembly GCA_031380785.1). Taxonomy (GTDB): domain Bacteria; phylum Gemmatimonadota; class Gemmatimonadetes; order Gemmatimonadales; family Gemmatimonadaceae; genus JACMLX01. The sequence continues at coordinate 1,499 of JANMWU010000721.1, read as the reverse complement.
TGTTCTTCGAACACGCCACGTTCCTGCGTGACAACAAGGGCGACACGCTGGAAGTGGTGCGCTTCAAGTCGGGCTCGTATGGCTCCGACTCGACGCTGCTGCCATTCCCGCTGAATATGGATGCTCCGGGAAAGCCCACGCGGAATGCCGGCATGCTTGTCACCATGGCCGACATCGGATTCCGCGATACCACGTTCGTTCGCAACTCAGCGAACTTCAAGCGGGCCATCTTCGGTGAAGGCGGTGTCGCCAAGGGCAGCCGCACGCTGACCTTCGACGTCGACAACGGTCTGCGCAAGTATGCACAGCAGATCGTGACCGACACCACAACCGGTCAGGTCACGACCTTCACTTCGCAGCTCTCGTTCATCGATGCCGGTGTCTCGCCGCCGAGCGACGTGTCCGACCTCATCGCCAACGCCTTCTCACCAGTACGCGGCGTGGCCGTGAGTGCCGACGGCGAACTGTTCGCCATCCGCGCCGACTCCACGTACCTGTTCAACAACACCCTGCGACTCTACGGGCTTCTGCAGACGCAGGGTGGAAATGCCGGCTTCGACTTCCATCCGCTCAACGCGCCTGGTCCGAACCTCTCAGGCGGTACGCTGGCCACGCGGCTCTCCTTCGCCGCATCTCGCGAGCCGGTGCTGGAAGTGTTCGACACCCGCTGCTTCCAGCGCGTCGGTGTGATCGCCATCAAGGACCCGATCATCGGTCCGCTCAAGACTGCAGTGCGCGGTTCACGCATCGTGGCCGTCGGTGCCACGGCCCGCGGAGTGGTGGTGCTGGACCTCAATCCGGCCGACTACGCAGCGACGTGTAACTGATCGCAGCAACTCTCAGGACCTCGACGGCCCGTTCGCTTCACTGCGGACGGGCCGTTGCGCATTGTCGCAGCTGGCAGGTCACGACATATTCTGTCTTTCGGGAATGAATTCGACCTGCCCGCAGCCAGAGCGACCGTGAACCGCCGCCACTTCCTTCAGCACACCGCCGCCTTCGCCGCCCTCCCGACGTTGGCGCGACTGCCAACGCCCAACCCCCCGCTTCACGTCCGCGGTGATCGCCTCAATGGCTGGCTCACGGCCTTCAACAGCATCGGCCGCAGCGCCGGCGGCATCAATCGCGTCGCGTACTCCGAGGCTGACCTGGCGGGTCGCGCGTTCACGCTGGATCTCTTCCGCCAGTCCGGTCTGACGCCACGCATTGACGCCGCTGGCAACATCTACGCACGCGTGCCCGGCGCCAGCGCCGCGTTGCCGCCGATTCTGATTGGCTCACACATCGATTCCGTCACTGATGGCGGGAACTTCGATGGCGCATTCGGCAGCTTCGCCGCTATCGAAGTCGGTCGGACACTGATCGAGCAGCGCATCAAGCTGCGCCATCCGCTCGATGTCGTAGTGTGGCAGAACGAGGAAGGCGGCACTGTCGGCAGCAAGCTCGCGATTGGTGCACTGACTGATGCTGATCTCGACCGGGTCGCGAGATCCGGCAAA
>JANMWU010000717.1:0-3747 GCA_031380785.1 Gemmatimonadaceae bacterium | reverse complement strand
AGCGAGACCGACTGGTCCACACCGGGGAGATCGCCGACGATTTTGCTGCCGAGACCAATCAGAAAACCGGCAAACACGAGTGACACTGCCCACATCGCGATCGAGAACAACCGCTCGGGGACGCGCAGACTCTTGAACATGCAATAGGGTCAGAGGAACGCGGATGTCAGTCCGCGCAATGTACCTGGCACTGACTGAGAACCGCGGCCGTCAACGCCCGCGCAATGTGCCCAGCACTGACTGCAGGTTGGTGCCTTTCGCCACGCTCTGCACCCGCTCCTGCACTTTCGGATACAGTGTTTCGGCGTCTTTCTGAAAGCGCGTGAACAGCGCCTTCATGTCGGCCGTCGAGAGCTGGCGACCCTGTGCATAATACTGTGCTGCCGCGTGGCCGAGCGCGTAGGTTGCGCCGAAGCTGATCGCAGCGCCCGCAGCGAAGCCGGTTGCACCGCCGAGCAAGCCACCAATCAGTCCGCCGGCCAGCCCGCCGAACGTCTTGCGGACAATGCTTTCCATGAACTGCGCCGCAGCACCGAGACCAAATGTCGCCGCAAGATCCTTCACTTGCGATGCGTTCATCTGCTGGCCGTATCGCTGACCGATGGTGTAGACCATGCGCAGCTGCAGCGGCAGAATCGCCATGTTCGACAACCGATCAGGTAACACTTCCATCGCCGCCGTGAGTATCGCCTGGTCGAGGATCATCGCATCCAGCTCGCCGGGTGTCGGCGGCTGTGCTTGCGCCGTGGCGCCGCTTGGCACTGGCGGCGGCAGCACCTTGCCGGTGAGCGCCGCCACCGATGCAATCGCCGACATCTCAGCCGTGGCCACGCCCGTGCCAAGCGATGTCGCCAGACGTTGCAGAAACTCTATTTCCTTGTCGTCAGCCACGCCGTCGGAGTTGCACACCGCAACCGCAATCTCGTAAGCGGCGCGCCGCGCATCCTCATCCGACAGTGAGGCGGAGAGCTTCAGAATGTCCTCAGGCGCCGCGGCCGCGCGTTGCACGATGGCGTCGGCATTGGCGAGCCCGAGTCGCGCCGCTGCAGCAGAAATCTGCGCCAGCTCCGCATCACTGCGGTTGCCATCCGCCACCGCGGCCTGCGCCGCGATCGTGATGATGACTTCTGCGTCCGTCAGTGTCATTGCTTCATCTCAGGTGAAGCGAGGCGAAACGCGCCTCGGGTCGTGTCAGTGCGGACGCTGCCGGTCGCATCTCGGCGTGCCGGCCCGCGCCGCCTCGAGCAACTCCACCAGCTCGGTGCTCACACTCACACCCGCGTCCTTCGCGTAGAACGTACTGCGATACGCATGCAATGAGTCGTCGGTTACAGTCGCCCGCGACTTGTTGGTCCACTGCCTGAGCGGTGCTGGCAACTCCACCAGGCAGCCGACGTCATTGCCAGCTGAATCGAGCAGGATGAACGTCGGTGTGGCCATCCGACCGTCGTCCGTCCGATGCGTATTCGCCGCCGCCTGACCGTCAAACGGCGACACGATGCGGAGCGTCAACCCCGGAACGGAGTCAGTGAGGCGCGCTGCGTACGGTACGGAGTTCATCGAGTCGCCGCAGCCATCGCGCGCCACCACCAGCAGCTGCCACGTTCCGCCAACCGCGCGAGCCCGGGTCACCAGCTCCGGACGCACCACGGCGTCCTTCTGCAGTCGCAGCCAGCCCTCGCGGCGTTCGGTAGCCTTCGCCACGAATTCCGCAAACGTCTGTCCCTTGGCGTAGATCGTGAGCAGCGTGCTGTCGGTTGAAGCGCCACTGAACGACGATACGACAATGGGCCGCGCCGGCGGTGTACACGCAGCGAGGCCCAGAGCGAGGATAGCAGTGATCATGCGGCGGGTGGAAGGAGGTTGAGACCTACCGTGAAAGATCGTTCGCTGACTGGCTCACGCGCCACACCCACCAGATCAGCAACGGCTGCAGCGGCAACCGGAACCAGCAGGCCGCGATAAATGCCGGACTGGCGCCGCGCGCCTGCGCCAGCCGGAGCATTTCGATATTCGCCGGAAACACCGCCACCAGCAGCAGCATCAAGCCGGCCGCGGCCAGGGTGCGCGTGCGCGGCACCAGCAACCCTGCAGCGCCGAGTACCTCGCACACTCCGCCGATGTACACCAGCATCAGCGGGCTCGGCAGCCATGACGGATGCCACGACGGCATGATCGAGACGTACAGTTTCGGGATCACGAAGTGCAGAATGCCGGCGACGACGAACGCTCCCGCCGTGATCAGTAGCGAAGGCTTCATCACGGCGACTCGTCGGTTCCGGACACACACGGCATGTGTTACAGCGTAGCCAGGTCGATCACGAACCGGTACTTCACATCGCCTTTGAGCATCCGTTCGTAGGCAGCGTTGATCTGGTCCATCGCGATCACTTCAATGTCCGCCGTGATGCCGTGCCTGCCGCAGAAATCGAGCATCTCCTGCGTCTCGGCGATGCCACCGATAAGCGACCCGGCCAGCGAGCGTCTGGCCGCGATCAGCGGAAACGGGTGCACCACCGGCGGCTTGTCCGGCACGCCGACGAGCGTCATGGTGCCATCGCGTTTCAGGAGACCCAGGAACTGGCCGAGATCGTGCGGCCCTGACACAGTGTCGAGAATGAAATCGAACGAGCCAGCCTGCGCTTTCATGGCTGCGGCGTCGTTGCTCATCACGACTTCGTCAGCGCCAAGCCGTTTCGCGTCAGTGACCTTGCTGCTGGAGGTCGTGAACTGCACCACATGGGCGCCAAACGCCTTTGCGAATTTGAGCGCCATGTGTCCCAGCCCGCCCAGTCCGACAACGCCCACCTTCTTGCCCTCTTTGACATTCCAGTGACGGAGCGGTGAGTATGTCGTTATGCCCGCGCACAGCAGCGGTGCGACTCCCGCCAGATCGAGATTCGGTGGAATCGTCAACGCAAACGCCTCGTTCACCACGATGTCGTTTGAGTATCCGCCGTATGTCGTGCCGCCCTGTTCGCGACTGTTGTAGGTGAATGTGGCACCCGTGGTGCAATACTGCTCCAGCCCGTCAATGCAACTGTCGCAGCTCCGGCACGACTCCACCATGCACCCGACGCCGGCGATGTCGCCGACCTTGAACTTTGTGACATCGCCGCCAACAGCCGTCACGCGGCCGACGATTTCATGCCCCGGGACCAGCGGGAAGATGGAGCCGCCCCATTCGTCGCGGGCCTGATGCAGGTCGCTGTGGCAGACACCACAGAATGCGATCTCGATCCGGATATCTTTCGGCTGCAGGTTGCGGCGTTCGAACGCGAACGGTGCCAGCGGAGTGGTCGCCGACAGAGCAGCGTAGCCTCGTGAAGCGGTCATGTTGCCGGTAGGTGTTGGAGTACGGGGTGTCGCCGATCAGACGTGCGCCCGGTAGTTTGCCGGTCGCGATAAAGCACTGCGCATAGCGCAACACGCAACTTACGCAGTTCGTGCCAGAGCTGCCGGTCCGGTATTGCGCTGCGGTCTGTCCCACGTCCTTCGCACAGGATCTCAGATGAGCAATCGAATCTCGCTGGCGGCAAAGTTCGCCGTGATCAAGGACCACTGGAATCCGCGCATCGCGGCGGAGCTGAACGGCCAGGAAGTCAAGCTGGTGAAGTTTCAGGGGGCATTCGACTGGCACTCGCACGCGAACGAGGACGAACTCTTCTTCGTTCACCACGGCGAATTTGTGATGGAGTTTCGTGATCACTCAGTGTTGCTGCGAGCCGGTGACATGCTCGTCGTGCC